>JALYUM010000105.1 GCA_030853745.1 Pseudomonadota bacterium
CGCGCGCCGACAAGTCGAAGGTAGAGCCGTGGCACGGGCACAGAAAGCCGCCGGTCCAGTTGTCCGGTAGATTCGGCTGGGCGCCGGTAGCGAAGCGCGATGAGGGCGAGCAGCCCAGATGCGAGCAGATGCCGACGACGACCAGCACTTCCTTGTGCTCCTTGCGGGCGCGCTCTTCATTTTTGCAGTAGGCGGGCATCGGCAACTGGTAGCTTTTTTCCGATGTGGGATCGGCCAGTTGCGGGTCGTTCTTGGCCAGGCTGGCCATCATTTCGGGGGTGCGGCGCAAAATCCATACTGGCTTTCCGCGCCATTCGACCACTTTCAATTCGCCCGGCTTGACGTCTGAAATATCCACTTCGACCGGGGCGCCGGCGGCTTTGGCGCGTTCCGACGGCTGGAAACTGCTGACCAGGGCTCCTGCAGTTGCCACGCCGACCACCCCACCTGCCGTGCATGTAGCCACGAGCAAGTTGCGGCGGCCTGTATCGACCTGCTTCTCAATACTCATTACCAACCTCACTCAGTCAGAAGGGACGCTTAAAAACCCAGCAACAGTTTTTCCAGGCCCCTGAAATGCGAAATTTTAGATTTAAATCAATAGCATCTTCTACAACAATAAATTATATGTGAAGCCTTCTGCCAGAAGAAAAAAATCTTGCGAGCAAGTCAATGCGGCGCTACACCCATCCGGATTGCATTGCTGCCTTGCCGAAATATCAAGCGCATGGGGTATCATCGGCTGGCAGTTTCAATCAACGTGACAGGAGTAGCCATGGGCATGATGCAGGAATTCAAGCAGTTTGCAATAAAAGGCAATGTGATGGATTTGGCAGTCGGTGTCATTATCGGCGGCGCGTTCGGCAAAATTGTCGACTCGCTGGTGCAGGACATCATCATGCCGCCCATTGGCAAACTGTTTGGGGGCCTCGATTTTGCCAATTACTATCTGCCACTGAATGGCCAGAGCGCAGCCCTGTCGCTGGGCGAGGCGAAAAAAGCCGGTGCTGTGCTGGCTTACGGTAATTTCCTCACCGTGGCACTGAACTTTTTGATTCTTGCCTTTATTATTTTCCAGCTGGTGCGTTTCATGAATCGTCTGCGCCCGGCGCCACCGCCGCCAGTTGCTGCCGTGACCCCGGAAGACGTGCTGCTGCTGCGCGAAATCCGTGATTCCCTGAAACGTTAAGCCCGCAACCCGATGCGCCGCCTGTGGCTGCTGTTTGCCCAAACCGTCACCGTGGCGTTCGCGCTGTACCTGGTGATTGCGACCGTGCGCCCCACGTGGCTCACGCGCGCGCTACCCACGATGGCGGCGCACCGGATCGATACCGGCCCGGCGCCGGTGCTGCAGGCGCCAGCAATTGTCCAGCCGGAAGGCGCCAGCTTCCGTGATGCCGCGGCGCGCGCGATGCCATCGGTGGTGAATATTTTCAGCAGCAAATCGCCATCCAAAGGTGTATCCGCGGAAAAGCAGGAGCAATTGCGACGCTTTTTTGGCGACAGTTCGCCGGATCGCCAGAGCGCCAGCCTGGGCTCGGGCGTGATTGTCTCGCCTGAAGGCTATATCCTCACCAACAACCACGTGGTGGAGGATGCCGACGAGATCGAAGTGGGGCTGGCCGATGGCCGCACCGTGCCGGCAAAAATTGTCGGGACCGACCCGGAAACCGACCTGGCCGTCATCCAGATCGCCGAACGCAAGTTGCCTGTGATGCTGCTCGGCCATCCAGAGAAAGCGCGCGTGGGGGATGTGGTGCTGGCTATTGGCAACCCGTTTGGTGTCGGCCAGACTGTGACGATGGGCATCATCTCGGCAGTGGGGCGCAACAATCTGCACATCAACCATTTCGAGAATTTTATCCAGACCGATGCCGCGATCAACTTTGGCAACTCGGGGGGCGCGCTGGTCGATACCAGCGGTAATTTGCTCGGCATCAATTCGGCGATCTATTCACAGACGGGCGGTTCGGTCGGCATCGGCTTTGCCATCCCCGTCACTACTGCCAAGGCAGTGCTCGATGAAATCGTCGCCCATGGTCAGGTGGTGCGCGGCTGGATCGGCATCGAGTCGCAGGACATCACCCCGGAGCTGGCCAACAGCTTCGGCCTGCAGAGGAAAACCGGCGCCATCATCGCGGGCGTGGTGCGCGGCGGGCCAGCAGATAAAGCCGGCATGAAGCCGGGCGATATTCTGGCAAATGTCGGCGGCAAGGATGTGGCCAGCACCAACGACATGCTCAATTTGATCGCTCAGCTGGTGCCCGGCGGCAAGACCCAGATGACGGTGATTCGCAAGAACCGCCCATCGACGCTCGACGTCATCGTTGGCAAGCGCCCGCGTCTCACTGATTAACCGACGAAGTCGTCCCGGCGAAGGCCGGGATCCATGCTTACTATTACTAATTTGACTTATGCATTTGCGCGACCTGAAGCAATACTTGGCTGAACTCACTGAAAACAATGCCCGGCCATGGTTCGTCATGAACAAACCGCGCTATGACATTTTGCGCGAAGAGTTTCTGGAGGTGGTGACCGAACTGATTCGCCAGATCACGCTTTTCGACAAGCAGGTCGCTGCCTGCAATCCGAAAAAGGCGCTGTTCCGCATCAATCGCGATATCCGCTTTTCAAAAAACAAGACGCCGTATAAAACGCGTTTTTCGGCGGGTATCACGCCCAACGATCTGCGTCGTCCGAGTGCCGGCGGCGGGCCCACGTGGTATTTCCAGATCGATGCCAATGGCATGCTCGGGATGGGTGCCGGCGAATACCTGCCGCCTGCGCCGCGTCTGAAAGCCATCCGCAACCATGTGCTCAACGACGCGACAGGTTTTGCCAAAATACTGAAAAATAAGGCATTACGCGCGACGTACGATGGCTTGCTGGAAGAGGACAAATTGCTGCGTCCTCCGAAAGGTTTCGATCCCGATCATTCACATATTGAAGCGCTGAAACTGAAAAGCTTTTTTGTGTGGACCGAGGTGAAGCTGGACATCAATGCACCCGACAAGCTGGTGCCGCAACTGGCGCAGGCATTCAAGGATGCATTGCCACTGGTGCTGTGGCTGCGTAGCGTCCCCGAAGAAGCGCAAGACACTGAATAGGAGTTCCAATGGCCCTGCAACATGCTGTATCCGGCGAAAAAATCGCCTTGAAACGCGGCGACGACGATATCGCCTTTTTTACTTCCGTGGCACTGGCCAAAACGGAGAATATGGAACTCATCCGCCTGGTGCTGCCGAAAGAGCGCACCATGCCCGAGCACCGCGTGAATGGCGAACTGACCTTGCTGTGTCTCGAAGGCGAAATTGCCTTCGATGCATACGGCCGCACGACCATTTTGAAGCCGGGCGAAATGCTGTATCTCGAAGGCGGCCAGACGCATGCAATTCGCGCCAATGAAGATGCGGTCGGGCTAATGACGATCCTGTTACCAGCGGAGCGCAATGGCGGGATTGCGGCGGTGGCGGACGCGGGACGCGAAGCGGCGTAGTTCTGTCAGGTGTTGCGCCGTAAGTCTCAACGCTTGAATAGATAAACCGTCGCCCTTGCGAAGGCAGGGAACCATCACCCGCAAGCTTAGGTGGTGACGCAAGTATCGCCAATACTGCCCGGGTGGTATCGGTTCCCACCTCCGCGGGAATGACGTTGTTTTGTACGTCGACGTTTGCAAAATTGTAACTTCCGGCAAGCGCAGTTCGTCCGTCAGGCCAGCTCATCGCGTGGATCGCGCGCCAGCAACCTGCGCACCATGTCTGCGGCATTGTCGCCATCGAACAGCACGCCGGCCACCGCATTGGTGATTGGCATGTCCACGCCCAGCTTTAGCGCCAGGTCGCGCACCG
>JALYUM010000127.1 GCA_030853745.1 Pseudomonadota bacterium
AGCGCACCGGTCAAGCCGCAGCAACAGCTGCGCCCTGGCGTCACCACCTGGCTCGTCGACGCCACCCTCCCGAACAACGGCCCCAGCCTGCGGCTCGCCTTTGCCACGTCCAACGCTTCTTAATCCACCTGGAGAAACACAAGATGACCATCACTTCCAAATTGAAACGCTGGCTGCACGCGCTGGCCGTAATGATCACGGCGCCGGCCATTCCGCTGCCGCCTCACTGCTGCAACATCAGCGGCCTGCTGATGCACATGTGCGACGGTGATCACGACCTGCACCGCTGGGTGCTGCGCTGGCTCGCGCTGCCGCTGCGCACCCCGGGCGCGAAGATGTCGACTTGTCTGGCATTCAATGGTCCCGATGCGCGATCGAAGGAGCTACTTGTAGAGGTCGTCATGCTGGCCCTGTACGGCCACCAGGCGCGCGAGATCCACGGCGATGACCTTACCCGCATCTTCAATCCGTGGATGTCCGGCGCACACCTGGTGGTTGTCCATGCAGGCACCTTCACCCGCGTGCCAGTGGCACAGCTGAAGAACCTTACCAGTAGCAGCCACGTATGGATCAACGAAATCGACAAGCCTGAACGCGTTGAGGCGAACCATGCGAACTTCATTTTCCTGTCGAACCAGGACGACTTCATGCCGATCGGGACTGGTTGCCGCCGCTTCACCGTCATCGAGACACCGCCGACGCCAGGCGCGCGCTTTCACCGAGCAGTAATTGACGAAATCGAAAACGGCGGCATTGAGGCTTTCCGCCAGTACCTAATCAAGGATCTGGACATGGCTAATTTCAGTCCATCGACTCGGCCGCCCGAAGCAAAGCGGACCCTTCCACAAATCAGCGCCGCGCGGGCGGCTTAATCAACTATAGGACCTCATCATGAACGAGAAACTTAAACAGCATGCCCCAGCTGCAGCACTGACCGGCGTCCAGATCGGCGCACCACTGAACCCGCACGGCCAGTGCTTTGGCCTGATCCCGGCCGGTGGCGATTGGCTGGACGATTTGATCGACTGGTCACGCCGTCAGTTCAAACGGCCGGAAGATGCGCAGCGCATCGCCGCCAGCTGGAATGCGATGGTGCACGTGCCGCTGGCGCAGCTGCTTGATCCTGCGCCGCTGAGATCTGTGGCAGTGAAATTGAGCGCTGCTCTCGCCAAGTGCAATGCAGCTTCGGAACTGGCGACCACAGATCCGACCGGCTTCGCAGGAGCAGTGGTGGCACTGAACGCGGCGCTGCGTGCGCTGAAGACCGAATTGGCCGGAGAGTTCCATGAATATGCTGATGAGAAGGATGAAGAGATGCAGGCGCCCGTGCAGTTCGCAGTTCAAAAGATAGCTGACGCGATGTTGCTGCTCTATGGCGTTGGCGCCGACGCTGCGCCCCTGGCGGTCATCGTCCGTGAACCATACGCTCGACGCGGCACGGCTGCGCCATGCGAACACGACTGGCCGACAGGTGAGGGCGGCACCGACCTGGACGGCACATGCACGAAATGCGGCATGGCGTTCCAGTACATGATCCATATGCAGATGCCATGAAACGCGACGCATTCACCATGCAGCTTGGATGGGGCCACGAGGTCATCGCCGACAATTTCGCCGGCGGTGGCGGCGCCAGTGAAGCGATCCGAATGGCTTTCGGCCGCGATCCGGATGTGGCGATCAACCACAACGGCGAGGCACTTTGCATGCACCACGCCAACCACCCGACCACCAAGCATTACCGCGAGGACGTCTTCCTTATCAACCCGACGCTGGTGACGGGAAACCAGACCGTGGGCGGTGTGTGGTTCTCGCCGACCTGCACGCATTTTTCCAAGGCCAAGGGTTTCAATATTCTTGACCAGACTACGCGCGGCCTTGCCTGGGTCGTGTTCAAGTGGGCAGTGCCGCTGGCGCCGCGCCTTATGTTCCTTGAAAACGTGGAAGAGTTCATGGGCTGGGGCCCGCTGGACGCCGCGGGCCGCCCGATCAAGGAACACAAGGGCCGCACCTTCCAGGCGTTTGTCGCCGGCCTCACAACAGGCCTGAGCCCGGACCATCCAGACGTCCAGGAAATCCGGGAGACGCTGGGCGAGGACTTCCCGATGTATCGGCTTTTCGCCGGCTTGGGCTACAAGGTCGAATGGCGCGTGCTGCGCGCGTGCGACTTCGGCGCAGGCACCATCCGCAAACGTCTGTTCATGGTCATGCGCCGCGACGGCCTGGCCATCCGCTGGCCGGCGCCGACGCATGGTGACCCCAAATCGGCTGGCGTGAAGTCCGGCAAGCTGCTGCCGTTCGTGACGGCTGCCGACTGCATCGACTGGTCAATCCCCTGCCGCTCGATCTTCGATCGCAAAAAGGATTTGGCCGACGCCACGCTGCGCCGTGTCGGGCGCGGGTTCGAGCGGTACGTGAAGGACGCGGCGCGCCCATTCATTGTGCCGCTGACGCACCAAGGCGCCGACCGCGTGAACTCGATCGACGAGCCGGTACCCACGATCACTTGCGCCAACCGCGGCGAACTGGCCCTGGTTGCGGCCACTATGGTCCAGACCGGGTACGGCGAGGCATCAGGCCAGCAACCGCGCGCGCTCGACCTCATGGAACCACTCGGCACCGTCGTGGCCGGCGGGGTCAAGCACGCCCTGGTGGCCGCGTCGCTGGTCCAGTACTACACCGGCGGTAGCCAGAACCAGCCTGTCGACGGCCCGATGCCGACGATCGTCACGAAGGACCGGGTGGGCGTGACCTGCGCCTACCTGGCCAAGCACTACAAGGGCGCGATCGGCGCCAGCGTCGAGCAGCCGATGCCTACCGTCACAACGTCGGACCACACTTCCGTCATCGCCGTGCATATCCAGCGAGACATGGGCAAGAGCGTCGGCCACGCCGTCGACGCGCCGCTCGGTACCGTTACCGCTGGCGGCGGCGGCAAGTCGGCCCTGGTCGCAGCGCACCTGGTAGGCATCGACAACAAGAGCAACGGCCCGGCCAGCACATGGCCAGCAGACGAACCGCTGACCACAATCACCACCGAGAACCGCCATGCCATCGTCACCAGCAACCTCGTCAAGCTGCGCGGCACCAGCACGGCGGCGGCGGTCGATGCGCCGCTGGGCACCGCCAGCGCCGGCGGCACGCACCACGCGGAAGTGCGCACCACCTTGGCGCGCACGCCAGCATCGCTGCAGCGCCGTGAGCAAGTCCGTGCGTTCCTACGTGAGTACTGCCCCAGTCTCAAGGATGCCGAATTCCCCGAACTGGTGACGATTAACGGCGAAGTAATGGAAGTGGTCGACATCGGCCTGCGCATGCTGGCGCCGCGCGAGCTGGCCAACGCGCAAGGCTTCCGGCCGGACTATATTCTCGATCCGCTGTACACATCGGTGAACAAGCGCGGGAAAACGGTCACAAAGCCGCTGTCAGGCAGCGCCCAGGTGCGAATGATCGGCAACAGCGTGTCGCCTCCGCCGGCCGCGGCGCTGATCCAGGCGAACAATAGCTACGAGCGTGAAATGGCGGTGGCCGCATGAAGAAGCTCAACATTATCGCCGCTTGCCTGCTCTTCGTGATCGGCACGGCGCTGTACCTGGTGATCTACGGCCAGGATGAATCTAAGGAAACAACATGAGTACCGCATCCAACTACACCTTGCCGGAAACCGGCTTTGTCCGGCAGAAGCAACTGGCCATGATCATTCCTTTTTCCCGCACGACGTTGTGGCGCAAGGTAAAAGATGGCCAGTTTCCGGCACCCGTGCACCTGTCGGCAGGCATCACCGCTTGGAGGGTGGAATTGATCAGAAAGTGGATCGACGACCAAGCGCCAAGCGAATAAATCAGCGGGTACTTTTGTGGGTACTTTTACTCGCGCAGTTTGATTCTACATAGGAGAATAGCATTCCGGCAAGCGGCACCAGGAACACAGCAGTTAGTAATAACAGGACCCGCACTACCCTTCACGGTACTGCGGGTTTTTTGTTATCCCATGGTTCCGCAAGCGACCGTATGGCATGAACCACGCGTCCTCCAAACGTTTCTAATTTACAACAGTGAAATGGCAGGTGTCCAATGCGGCCCTGGAGTTGCTATGCTGATTGAGTAAGCCAGGTGACCCAACCTGAAGCAGGGCGCTGCCAGTCCGGCAGTTTCAAGGCAGCCGATCAGATCGACATTATTCGTTCAATGACAAAGTTTACCAATCTCAAGACGCGCATTGCCATCATCGGTGCCTTGCTGGTCTTGATTTCCATCGCGGTCATCACGACAACGTCGCTGATGCTGGCCCGCGCTAAGACCCGCGATATTCTCGGTGCCGAGCAATACGCGACGTTGACCGGGGCAGCTGCGTATATCGACCGGGATCTGGATGGTAAAAAGGTATTGCTTCAGTCGATTTCCGAGCAGATTCCCGACGATGTGATCGCGGATGCGACGCGCGTGCAGCAATTCATCTCCAGCCGTGCCAGCTTGCGCGAAGCTTTTTTTAGCGTAATCGCGATCGATCCGGCCGGTAAAATTATTGCCAGCATTAATACGCGCAAATCCAGTGATGCCTTGAATGTCAGCGAACGCGATTATTTTCGCGACACGATGACGAACCACGAGGGCGTGGTGTCGGCGCCATTCAAAAGCCGACTGTCGGGCAAACCGGTAGTGCTGATTACCCAGCCGGTCACCGACGCGGCCGGTCGCGTACGGTTTATCCTTGGCGGTTCGCTCGACCTCTCCAGCGCGCGTATTTTTGGACAACTGCAAGCCCTTAATCCCGGGAAAACCGGCTATCTGTGGCTGTTGACGGGCGACGGCACCGTCATCCTGCATCCGGATACCCGGCGCATCCTGCAGCGTGTCGATCGTGAGCAGGGTGGCGTTACGGCATCGACCGCGGATGCAATGCGCGGTTTTGAAGGATGGACCCAGGGGACGACCAAAGCCGGAGTAGAGGCCTTGCTTACTTTTCGCCGCCTGCGTACCAACGACTGGATCATCGCTTCGGTCTATCCGGTCGATGAGGCCTTCGAGCCATTCAACCAGGTCCGCACCCAGGCGTTTGCCACCGCGCTGGCAGTGGCGGTATTTGCCGGGATCATGGGGTGGCTGGGCGTTGCCCGGCTGCTGCGGCCCCTTTCTACGCTTGAGCGCCACGTTGCCAGGCTGTCCGACGACAGTGGCGACATCGAAGTCTTCAACGTGCAGCGTCAGGATGAATTCGGCAACCTGAGCCGGGCTTTTTTCGCGCTGTCGAAAAAGCGCGCGTCGGCCGAGGCGGCATTGTCGCTGCTGGCGATGACAGATCCGCTGACCGGGTTGTCGAACCGCCGCATGTTCGACTCCGCCATGGCGCTTGCCTATGCCCGTGCGGAGCGCAGCCATGGCATGCTGGCCGTGGCTTACCTCGATATCGACCATTTCAAAGCCATCAACGACACGCTCGGCCATAGCGCCGGCGACCTGGTGCTGATCGAATTCGGTCGCCGCCTGCGTACTGCGGTGCGGGTCACCGACACAGTGGTGCGCATCGCCGGCGACGAGTTCACCGTGATTTTCGAGACCTTCAACGAGCACGGCGACCCGGATGCGCTCGGGCGCAAAATCATCGAGGCGATGGCCGCGCCGATGAAGATCGAGGGCCAGGAATTGCAGGTGGGCGCCAGCGTCGGCATCTGCGCCGGCGCCACCACCGGCATCGCACCGGCCGAATTCATACGACGTGCCGACGCCGCCCTGTACCAGTCGAAACAGCAGGGGCGGGGGCGTTATTTTGTGGACCTGGTCGATAACGGGGCCGTGCGCACGGATGCTGGCTTTACAGATAATATCGATGGTGCAGGACACCCCGAATAAAGTGAGCAATCAAAGGAGTACGACATGACACCTGCTTCGACCCGACCCGTCAGCATTCCCGGCCCGCACCATCCGATTACCATCACGCCAACCACCGGCACAGTCACCGTCACACTGAACGGCAAGGTGATCGCCGCCAGCGCCCACGCGCTGACGCTGCAGGAAGCCAGTTATCCACCGGTGCAATACATTCCGCGCGCGGACGTCGACATGGGCCAGTTCACGGCCACTGATCACACCACGTATTGCCCATACAAGGGAGCGGCTTCGTACTACAGCATTTCGGCCGGTGGCGCCCGTACCGTCAACGCCATCTGGAGCTACGAAACGCCGCACGACGCGGTGGCAGCCATCAAGGATCACCTGGCGTTCTATCCTGACCGCGTCGATACGATCACCGTTGCCTGACACGGCATGGCAAAAATGGGTGGCCGGCGTCAAGGAATTGCGATTGCACTTATACTGAATGTCTAAGCCGCTTCGGCACTGCAGTGCTCCTCGCGGCTTTTTGTCCACCCTCATTTTTGGAAAACTCCCATGACTACCGTACGCGGATACGCGGCTTCTGCCGCCAAGGAAAAACTGTCGCCGTTCACTTTTGAGCGGCGCGCACTGAACGCCGACGATGTCGCCATCGACATTAAATTCTGTGGCGTCTGCCACTCCGATATCCACCAGGCACGCGACGAATGGGGCGGCGGCATGTTCCCGATGGTGCCCGGCCACGAAATTGCCGGCCTGGTCACCGAAGTCGGCGCGAACGTCACGAAGTTCAAGGTCGGCGATGCTGTCGGCGTGGGCTGCTTCGTCGATTCGTGCACCCAATGCGAGCACCGTCATGAAGACCTGGAGCAGTACATGCCAGGCCTGGTGCAGACCTATAACAGTGTTGAAGCCGACGGCGTCACGCCGACCTTTGGCGGCTACTCCGACCATATTGTCGTCAAGGAAGGCTATGTGCTGTCGATCCCGGCCAACCTGCCGCTCGACGAGGCCGCACCGCTGCTGTGCGCCGGCATTACGCTGTATTCGCCGCTGAAGCATTGGAACGCTGGTCCGGGCAAGAAGGTTGCCATTATCGGCCTCGGTGGCCTCGGCCACATGGGCGTCAAAATCGCCCACGCGATGGGCGCTGAAGTGACGGTGCTGAGCCAGTCGTTGTCGAAGCAGGAAGACGGCCTGCGGTTTGGCGCGGCAGAATACTACGCCACCAACGACAAGGAAACGTTCACCAAGCTGCAGGGTCAATTCGACCTGATCATCAACACGGTGGGCGCCGCAGTCGACTGGAACGATTATCTCCAGTTGCTGAAAATTGACGGCACCATGACGCTGGTGGGCGTGCCGGATGCCGCCACGCCGCCAGTCAGCGCATTCAACCTGATCGGGTCGCGCCGCACGCTGGCCGGCTCGATGATCGGCTCGATCAAGGAAACCCAGGAGATGCTGGATTTCTGCGGCCAGCACAATATCACTGCCGATATCGAAGTCATCGACATCCAGGCGATCAACGAAGCGTTTGACCGCGTCGTGAAAAGCGATGTGCGTTATCGCTTCGTGATCGACATGAAGTCGCTGGCGAAATAAGCAGCCGCTTGCAATACAAAAGGGACGCCGCGGCGTCCCTTTTTTTATCCAGC
This sequence comes from Pseudomonadota bacterium, assembly GCA_030853745.1. Lineage (GTDB taxonomy): Bacteria > Pseudomonadota > Gammaproteobacteria > Burkholderiales > Burkholderiaceae_D > JALYUM01. The sequence goes on from JALYUM010000127.1 coordinate 7,487, forward strand.
TTTCGACGCCACCGTAAAGCGCGCTTTTACATGCTTTGGCTGCTCGATCTCATCGACGATTGCCACCGCCAGGTCGGCTACCGAGATGCCGGCCGGCGCCGGGCCATCCATCAGCAACTCTTCGCCACCGACGCGATAAGCGCCGCTGCGCGCACCCGGCGCCAGCATAGCGGCCGGGCTCAGGAACGTCCAGTCCAGCACCGTGTTGGCGCGCACGCGCGTGAGGGAGTCGCGCGCGGCCAGTGCGCCCGGGACGACATTCGCCGGCACGTGGTCGGTGAAATTTGCCGTATCGACCAGCTGTACGCCCGGCGCGACAAACAGGCTGCCGGCGCCGCCGACGATCAACAGGCGCTTCACACCGGACGCCTCGACTCCACGTTCGATGGCCGCGCTGCCGTTCAGGAACTGGTCGTACAGATCCGGCGCATCCCAGCCTGGATTGAAGGCCGAGATGACAGCATCCGCACCTCGCACGCCGGCCGCGACGCTCGCCGCGTCGAATGCATCGGCGACGACTGCCGTCACGCCGGCTGGCAGCACTTTGGCAGGATCGCGCACCAGGGCGGTCACGGTATGGCCGCGTTGCAGCAGTTCGGCAAGGACGGCGGTGCCGACAAATCCGGTAGCGCCAATCAGGGCAATTTTCATGGGTTTTCCAGGTAGTTGAAGTAAAACGCTACGATACCCGCTGAGCGACAAGGTGATAATCCCGTTAAAATCGCTATCACTTTTAACCCAGGCTTCACGATGGATGCATTCAAACCTTACGCAGTGTTTGCCGAGACAGTCGCCGCCGGCTCGATGAGTGCTGCCGCCCGGCGCCTCGGCATGACGCCGTCGGCGGTCAGCCAGACCATCCGCGCGCTTGAGCAGCAGGCCGGCGTCACGCTGCTGCACAGGTCGACAAGAAAGCTCACGCTCACCGAAGCAGGCGAGCGCTGCTATCCGCATTGCCTGCGCCTGTTGCAAGCGGCCGATGCGGCCACCGACGCGCTGGCACTGGCGCGCGACGCGCCTTCCGGCGAACTGCGCATTGCCGCACCGGTAGGGTTTGCCGTGCACATTGCCGCGGCACTGGCGCCGTTGCTGGCCGAGTCGCCGCGGCTGCGCTTGTCCCTGCTGGTCGATGACGCCCTGATCGATTTGATCGACGCGCGCATCGATATCGCCATCCGTGTCGGGCGCCTGGCCGACTCGACGGCAATTGCGCGCCACTTGTGCGACTTCGAATGGATCGTCTGCGCCACGCCAGGCTACCTGGAGCGGCACGGGGTGCCCGCCACGCCAACCGATCTGGCCGCGCATCACTGGCTGGGCAATGCCCGCTACACGACGGACAGCGCGACTGGCGCTGACACTCTGCCGGTGAATATGCTGCATGTGACGGATGCGGCCGGCGCTGCCGGGACGGTCGCCGTCAGCGTGCGCATTGGCAGCAACAATCAGCTGTCGCTGCAGCAGATGTGCGAACAGGGACTCGGCCTGGCGCGGCTCGGCCATGCCGATGTCGCGCCGCTCCTGAAACGCGGCGCGCTGGTGCAGGTGCTGCCGCAGTGGCGTTTCGGGTCGGTGCCGGTGAACGCCGTCACGCAACGGCGCGAGGGCGAGCCGGTGAAAGTCGGCGCGGCGATCGATGTGTTCAAACGCTATTTTTCCACGCTCTGAGAAAATGCTGTCACAGGCACGCGCAATTCATCGTATCGTGCCAGCCAACGCTTCGAAAGACACCATGCACAAACTCATTCTTGAACTGATCCGCCTCTACCTGGCGCCAGATACTGCACCCGACCGGTTGGCGCCGCGCATTAGCGGCCACGACAGCAGCGCCATCGATCTGGCCGATGCCGATGGCAATGTGCGCGCAATACATCTTCCATTTCGCAAGATACGCAATGGCGACGAGGCGCAGCACTGGACGCTGCTGTGCGAGGTCGCGAACGCCTTGCAAACCGGGATGGATTTTCCTGCGCCCGCCGTCAGTGTGTCGGGCAGCGATGGCTATGGCTTGTGGCTGTCGCTGGTCACGCCCATCCCGGCCGCGCTGGCGCAGGAATTTGTCGCGCTGCTGAAGCTGGCTTATTTTCCGGATGTCAAAATGGCCGTCGAGCCGCCCACCACGCAGGTGCTCCTGCCGCCCTGCGTGCATCCGCAGACCGGCAAATGGGCCGCCTTTATTCACCCGGGCATGGGCGCCTCGTTTGCCGACGATTCCGGACTGGAAATGGCGCCACCACTGTCCGGCCAGGTCGGCTTTCTGGAGAGTTTGCAGAGCATCGATGACGACCAGTTTGCACAGGCGCTGGCGCTGCTGCGCAGCAAGCACGGTGGTGCGGTCGCGCCCCTGCTTGCTGTATCGGCTGCCGCGCCTGTCACCGCACCGGCCGGGCTGCTGCTCAGGGATGCGACGGTGGAGGACATCGTCGCCTTTCTTCACGCAAAAAATATTGAACCAACACTACGTTATCTGATCAAACCATAAGCATCCGTGCCATGGGTGATTCTGTTAGTCACCGCACCGTCACCAGTTCATGTTCCTTATATCTTTGGCTACACGATGCAAAACACACCGAAATAACTGCTTAAGTGCATGCATTTCTTAGCCAAAAAATCATACAAGGAAACAATCATGGACAACCAAAAACCAAACGAAGGCAGCGGACGCGATATCGGCCGTGACGGTGCAGGCGCCAACATGGGCAAAGATCAGAACCAGAACCGTTCGGGCAACCAGGGCAACGGCAATAATGCAGGCAACAACTCCGGCAACAATGCAGGCAACAGCGGAAGCAGCAATGCGGGCAACGTTGGCAATGCCGCGCATGACCTGGCCAAAGATGCTGGCAAAGCTGCTGATGACGTCAAGGCCGGCGCCAGCAACGTTGCCAGCGATGCCGGTAAAGCCATCGACAATGCCAAAGACAGCGCCAAGGATGCCGTCAACAATCTGACGAAAGACTTGCCGAAAAACGCAGACGACGTGCACGAGACAATCGACAAGGCCGCCGGTACCGTTCAGCCACTGGTCGACAAGATTGCGTCGGGCGCCCATGCAGGCGTGGACAAGATTACCGGTGCCATTTCTGGTGTCAGCGGTTCGTTCGACGACAAAACAGCACAGCTGCGCGATGCGTACGGCAACCTGATCGACACCAGCCGCGACTATGTCCGCACCAGCCCTGGCACCTCGATCGCTCTGGCCGTCGGCGCCGGTTATATTCTCGCCAAGCTGCTGGGTGGCCGCAAGTAATTGATCCCTGCCGCTGCAGGCGATACGACGCACCGGTCTGCTTCATGCGGGCCGGTGTTTTTATCGACCAAACATAATAAAAGATAGAGGAATCATATGAACACTTCTGCTAGTAATGGCAACGGTTATCCGGCTACGCTTGGTGCCGATGGCGAAACACGGCGCTCCGGTGTGTCGTGGGCTGCCATTTTTGCAGGCGCCGTTTCGGCTGCCGCGCTGTCGCTGATCCTGGCACTGCTGGGCACGGGTCTCGGCTTTTCCACCTTGTCTCCATACGAAGACCACAGCGCCGTGGTGTTGGGCGTCTCCACCATTCTGTGGGTCACGCTGACCTCGATTCTCGCCTCCGGTATCGGTGGTTATATGGCAGGTCGTCTGCGCGTCAAATGGTCCACCGTGCATACTGATGAAGTGTTTTTCCGCGACACCGCCCACGGCATGCTGGCATGGGCAGTTGCTACCTTGCTGACCGCCGCCATGTTTGGCAGCGCGTTGACTTCCGCGATTTCCGGTGCAGCCACTGCTGGTGCAGGCGTCGCAAAAACTGTCGCTACCGCCGGTGCTGCTGCAGGTACTGTTGCAGCCAAAAACAGCGACATGGGTTCGACGCTCAATCCTGGCGACTACTTCACCGATATGCTGATGCGTACCGACAAACCGGTGACTGATGCCAGCGCCAATCCGCGTACGGAAGTGGCCCGCATCCTCGCGACCAGCATGCATAACGGCAGCCTGTCGGCAGACGATCGTACGTATCTGGCGCAAATGATTGCAGCCCGTACCGGCATGACGCAAGCCGATGCTGAAAAGCGTGTAGACGACGTGTATGCCCGCATGAACGCTGCTGCTGAAAAAGCCAAGGCAACGGCAAAAGATGTCGCCGACAAGGCACGTAAAACTGCGGCAACTGCTGCACTGTGGCTGACCGTATCGCTGCTGCTGGGTGCATTTGTTGCCAGCTTTGCCGCAACTTTCGGCGGTCGCCTGCGTGACGGCGTCGCCCATAACCAACTTCACCGTTAATTCAAGGAGATATTTATGCGTTCGATTCTTTTGTGGATGATCGGTATCCCGATTCCCATCATTATCCTGATTGCACTGTTCATGCGTTAAGCATGCAATGGAAACGCCGGCAAATGCCGGCGTTTTTTGTTGGCGCTATCTGATAACGCGTCCTTCTCGCGAAGATTCCAGTTTCTAAGAAACCCCTTACCTGCCGTGAACCGGAGTATCGTTACCTGACGTGCTACGACTCTCGGCAGAGTGACTGATTTCCGCTATGGTGCCCTGCGTGCCCGCCGCGAAGACTAGTTCCGGTCACGATCAGACTCTTATTTTGGCGAGCTTTTGCTTCCCGTTGGAGAGATTTCTTCCGAGTTAGCGTGACCGGGCCGGCGTCGCAGTACGTCCTTAAACTTCTGGACGGAGGCCCCATGTCATACAAGCTCCCAGTGCTCGATCCGCTGGCCACGTTTGTCGATGTCGGCAGCGAGCGCATGCACGTTTCGATCGGTGGTGACACGCCGATGGTTTTCGGTACTGTTACATCTCAACTCAACGCACTACGCGACTGGCTTCTAGAGCGAGGTGTGCGCAGCGTCGCCATGGAAGCTACCGGCGTCTATTGGCTGCCGCTTTACACCGTACTCGAGCAAGCAGGGTTGGAAGTGCGGATGATCAATGGTCGCCAGACGCGCAATCTGCCGGGGCGCAAAACCGACATGGCTGATGCTCAATGGGGCGCCACGCTACACATGCACGGCTTGTTACGTGCCGGGTTTGTTCCCAATGCCGATACGCGCAAGCTGCCGGACTATTTGCGTCTGCGCGCCGATCATGTCTCCGCTGCAGCGAGTTGCGTCCAGCTGATGCAAAAAGCGTTTGAGCGGATGAATGTCAAACTTCACGACGTGATCTCCAACATCGCCGGCGCAAGCGGCATGGCCATCGTCCGGGCAATCGCCGCTGGCGAACGCAATCCGCAGAAATTGCTTGAGCTCTGCAATGCGCAAATCCGCAATAAAAAGGAACGGGAGGTCCTCGAGTCGCTGCGTGGCACCTGGGCACCTGAGCATATTTTTGCGCTTCAGCATGCCATTCAATCCTGGGATCATTACCAACAGCTTATTGCACAGTGCGATCGCCAGATTGCCAGCACGTTGCCAGCCGCCGATCCAGATCAGCCTGCGTTATCGAAAGATAAAAAGCAAGGTGGGAAAAATGCGCCGGACATCGGCAACCTGCGGGAAATCCTGGCGCAAATGTGCGGCACCGACCTTACCCGTCTGCCAGCATTAACCCATTACAGCGTCCTCCAACTAATAGGGGAAGTCGGGGCAGACCTGAGCGCATGGCCCTCAGAGAAGCACTTCGTCTCCTGGGCAGGACTGGCGCCGAGAAGCAAAGACAGTGGCAAACGGAAAGGCAACGTGAAGGCCAGTTGCAACCGTACCGGCCGCCTCTTCTGCATGGTCGCCCAAAGCCTGGCACAGAGCAAGGACATGGCCCTGGGCGGGTTCTATCGACGTCTTCGAGGACGGCGAGGTGGGCTGATCGCCACGAAAGCGGTTGCCAGAAAGCTCGCTACCTGGGTATGGCGTTTGATGGTCAAAGGGGAACAGTACGTTGAAAAAGGACTTACTCATTATGCTGAGCAAGTCCGCAAAAGCAAGGAAGGAGCACTCAACCGGCTGGCCAAAGAACTGGGCGTGCAAGTAGTGCCTTGTTAGAAAGCAACAACTTTAAAACAGGTTCATGGAGAGGTGGAGACTCATTCCCTGAATGGTATTCTGGCGAATTCGTTATCTCCTCACAATCAAAAAGCCTGCAGAAACCGGCGTTTTTTGTTACGCGATCTGATAACGCGTCATCCTCGCGAAGGCGGGGACCCATACCCGGATGATATTTTGGCGAATTCATCATTTCACCAGGAAGAGGGCACGCTCTCGTGTCGTTGTAAATTCAGTTGAGGATGCTACTCCATCGTCACCGGTTTCTTCAGCGTCACGCCCGGCGGGTGCGTTTTCCCGCGCATTCTGTTCACCGTCCGCCCTAGCCAGTGTTCGAAGTCGTCGACATAGGTAAACACTGCCGGCACCACCAGCAGACTCAATAACGTCGACGTAATCAACCCGCCGATCACGGCAATCGCCATCGGCGAGCGGAAGCTCGGGTCGCCGGCGATGCCAAGCGCAAGTGGCAGCATGCCGGCGCCCATCGCAATCGTCGTCATCAAAATCGGGCGGCTGCGCTTGTGGCAGGCATCGACCAGTGCATCGAAGCGGCTCATGCCTGCCTGGCGCGCCAGGATTGCGTAATCGACCAGCAGGATCGAGTTTTTGGTAACGATCCCCATCAGCATGATCAGGCCGATCATCGACGGCATCGACAACGCGCGGCCGGTCACCAGCAGCGCCACGAAGGCGCCGCCGATCGACAGCGGCAGGGCTGCCAGAATGGTAATCGGCTGCATGAAGTCCGAGAACAACAGCACCAGCACGCCATAGATGCACAGCACGCCAATCAGTGCGGCAATGCCGAAGCTGACCATCAGGTTGCCCATTTCCTGCGCGTCGCCCAGTTCCGCCACCTTTACCGATGTGGGCAGGTTGACGACTGTCGGCAGCGCGTACGCCTCTTTTTTGACTTCACCGAGCGAGCGGCTGCCCAGTTCGATGGTGAACTTGACGTTGCGTGAACGGTTCAGGCGGTCGATTTGCGCCGGGCCGCTGTCCATCGTCACCGACGCCACATTGGCCAGCATGACAGGGCCATTCCGGCCCGGCACCGTCAGGCGGCCGATGGCATCGAGGTCGGCGCGCAACGCATCCGGCAGTTTCACGCGGATGGGCACCTGACGCTCGCTCAGGTTCATCTTGGTGAGTGCCAGATCGTAGTCGCCGGCAGTCGCCACGCGCACCGTTTCGCCGATCGACGCGGCCGTGACGCCCAGTTCGGCCGCCTTGGCGAAATCGGGCCGCACGATGATTTCGGGGCGCACCAGCGCAGCCGTGGAGTTGACGTTGCCGATGCCTTTCAAATTGCGCAGATCGCGCAGTACGTCCTGTGCCGCCAGGTTCAGCGCCACCGGGTCTTCGCTGCGCAACACCAGCTCCATCTTGACGCCGATATCCTGCGGGCCGACCGAAAAGCGCGCGCCTGGCACCTGATCGAGTTTGGTCCGGATAGCCGACTCGATGGATGCCAGCTTCACGGAGCGCTTGCTGCGGTGCACGGTGGTGACCGTCAGCACGGCGCGGCGTGCTTCCGCCGCAGCGCCCGGTGCAAAGGCATCGCCACTGGAACCGCCGCCAATCGAGCTGAAAATAGCGGTCACGCCGGGCACCTGCATCGCCGCGAGGCGCGCCTGTTCGGCCACCGCATGGGTTTCCGCCAGTGTCGAACCGGGTGGCAGTTCCGCCGTGATCTGGGTCTGGCCCCGGTCGTTGGCCGGCACGAAGCCAGTGGGCAGCAGGAACACCAGGCCAATCGAGGCGACAAAAAATACCGCCGCCGAGATCATCGTCACCAGCCTGTGCTGCAGGCACCAGCGCATGGTGCGCATGTAGCGCTGCATCAGCCAGCCGTCTTTTTCTTCGCCATGGGTGGCGGGCTTCAATATATAGGCCGCCATCATCGGCGTCAGTAGCCGCGCGACCAACAGCGACGCCAGGATGGCCAGCACCGCCGTCCAGCCGAACTGCTTGAAAAATTTGCCGGGAATGCCACTCATGAAGGCGGTCGGCAGAAACACCGCCACCAGCGAGAACGTGGTGGCAATCACCGCCATGCCAATTTCGTCGGCGGCTTCCAGCGCGGCCTGCATCGGCGTTTTGCCCATGCGCAGGTGGCGCGAGATATTTTCGATTTCGACGATGGCATCGTCCACCAGCACGCCCACGACCAGTGCCAGCGACAACAGCGTCACCGTGTTCAGCGTGTAGCCAAACAGGTACTGGCCGAGGAAGGCGGGGATGGCCGACAGCGGCAGCGCGGCAGCGGCCACCAGCGTGGCGCGCCAGTCGCGCAGGAACCAGAACACCACCAGCACTGCCAGGATCGCGCCTTCGTACAGCATCTCCATCGACACATCGAAGTTTTCCTGCACCGGTGCGGCATTGTCGATGACTTCTTTCAGCACCACATTCGGGTGCGACAGGCGCAGTTCTTCGATGGCCGCGCGCGCGCCCGATGCCACTTTGAGTTCGGACGCACCGCGCGTGCGGAACACCTCGAAGGCGACCACGCGCTTGCCATCCTGCTCGGCGATGGCGCGTGGCTCGGCCACGGTATCGGTCACGGTGGCAACCTGATCGAGGCGTACGTGACGGCCATCGAGCAGCGGAATATCCAGCCGCGCCAGTTGCTGCGCCGTCTGCACGGTCGCGATGGTGCGTACCGATTGCTCGGCGCCGCTGACATCGCCGCGGCCGCCCGGTTCTTCGCGCTGCACATTTTTCAGCTGGCGCGACACGTCCAGTGCCGACACTTTCAATGCCGCCATGCGCGCGTCGTCGAGTTCGATGCGTATTTCGCGCGACACGCCACCCACGCGGTTGACTGCACCCACGCCGGGCACGCTGAGCAAGCGCTTGGACACGGCGTTGTCGACGAACCAGCTGAGTTCCTGATCGTCCAGAGGCACGCCGCTCTTGCCCGGTGCGGCGGCAGCGGTAAATGTCATCACGACGCGTCCCGCGGTGGACGCCTTGGTCACGCTCGGGTCGCGCATCTCGGCCGGCAAATCGGCTTTGACACGCGCCACGGCATCGCGCACATCGTTGACGGCGTCCGACAGATTTTTCTCAAGGACGAATTCGACCGTGATGGTGGCCACCCCGTCGAGCACCTTGGTGTAGATGTTCTTCACGCCCTGCAGCGTGGCGACCGAGTTTTCGATCTTGCGGGCCACTTCGGTTTCCAGCTGGGCCGGGGCGGCGCCGTCGAGTACCGCGCTGACAGTCACGATGGGCAGCTCGATGTCGGGGAAATCCTGTACCTCGTTCATCTTGTAAGCGAGCAGCCCGGCCAGCGTGAGCAGCACGAACAGCATGATCGCCGGGACCGGATTCTTGATCGAGAGGGCGGAAAAGTTCATCGTCGACTCCCGTTAGCGCGCCACGACAGCCGGCTGTGCAGCCACGTTGCGCACCAGATCCCCGTCATTCAGAAAGCCGGCGCCGGAGACCACGATGGTGGCATCCGGGCTCAAGCCCTTGACGATTTCGATGCGGTCGGCGAGGCGCCGGCCGGTGACCACTTTCACCTGACTGACGTGGCTGTCGGCGTTCAGGCGGAATACATAACTGAAGCCGTCGCGGATCACGACAGCCTGCTGCGGCAGCGTGACGGCGTTCGAGACACCCATGTCGAACTGGCCGCTGGCGTACATGCCGGCTTTGAACGGCGCGCTGGCCGACAGGCTCGCTGGCAGATCGACGTACACCAGCGCGGTGCGGGTCTGGAGGTCGACGGTGGGCGCAATCATCCGCACGCGTCCCGTCAATTCGCTGCCGTTGGCGGCTTTGACGAGCACCCTGGCGCCCGGCTTGATGCGTGCCAGCTCGGCGGCCGTGACTTCAGCGCGCCATTCGAGGCGGCCCTGGCGGATCATGCGAAACAGCTCTGCTCCAACGCCCACCACGCTGCCGACGGTGGCGCTGCGGGCAGAAATGACGCCGCTGTCGGGCGCAATCACTTTGGTATATTTCAGGCGCAGCTTCTGCGATGTAAGGTTGGCATTGGCCGATGCAATGCGTGCCTTCGCTGCGCCTTCGGCCGTCAGGTAGCGCGTGGTTTCCTGTTCGCTCAAGGCGCCCGACTCGGCCAGGTTGCGTGCGCGGCGACCGTTTGAAATGGCCTCGATGGCGTTGGCCTGCGCTTCGGCCAGTGCGGCCTGGCTTTGCGCCACATCGGCGTTCACGGTATCGGCGGAAAACACGGCCAGCACATCGCCTTTCTTGACAACGTCGCCGACATTGACCAGCACTTCGGCCAGGCGCAGGCCGCCGGACTCGCTGCCGATGATGGCTTCCTGCCACGGCGCGATATTGCCGTTCGCGGCCAGCTGCATCGGCAAGCTGCTCGACACGGCCTTGATGCTGGTGACGGTCAACGCGGGGCGCGCCGGCGCCGGTTTCTCGGCGGCGTTGGTGGCGCTGGCGGCGCCGGCCAGCAGCAGGGCGACCGCGCACAGCAGGGGAGCGACGGGCTTGAAATCTGTTCGATTCATGTTCTGGATCCGGGTAGTAAAAGCAAATGGGGTACCGACAATGCGTGCGCACGATAGAGCAGTTTAGCAAACCCGCTGCAGCAAATGTCGCAAATCTGCCACGGTTGGAAGGCATCCTCGGTTACATTTGGACACAGCTGAAACGCACGATGATGTTCCAATCAGCCTCGACAGGCGTATAAAAGCAGCATGTTCTGGAGAACCCCATGAAGCCTTTTGCTCTATTGTTAATGTCCGCGGCCCTCGCGCAGGCAGCGCCCGTCCAGGCGGTCAGTTCCGCGACCACTGAACAGCAAGCCGCCCATGTGCTGAACCGCCTCGGTTTCGGCCCACGCCCGGGCGACATCGACGCCGTGGCCAGCATGGGCGTGCGCCACTACATCGATCAGCAGCTCGATCCGGCAGCACTGCCGTTGCCAGCGACGCTCACCGCAAAGCTGGCGACCCTGGACACTGTCAATCGTCCTGCCGGCGCGGTGCTGGCCGATTACGTCGCAGCGCAAAAACAGTCGCGCGACGAGACCGACGCCTCGAAAGCGCAGCGCCGCCTGGTGGCCGAGAAAATCAACCGTGATACCGCCGACGCCCGCGTGCTGCGCGCGTTGGAAAGCCCGCGCCAGCTTGAAGAAGTCATGGTCGATTTCTGGTTCAATCATTTCAATGTTTTCATCGGCAAGGGCGAGGATCGCGCGTTGATCGCCAGTTACGAGCGCGATGCGATCCGCCCGAACGCGATGGGGAATTTTCGCGACCTGCTGGGCGCCACCGCGAAGCATCCGGCCATGTTGTACTACCTCGACAATGTGCTGTCGTCGGCCCCGAACGCGAACGCGAAGACGAAAGGCAAAGCGGCCGGCCTGAACGAAAACTACGCGCGCGAACTGATGGAGCTGCACACGCTCGGTGTGGATGCCGGCTACAGCCAGCAGGACGTCACGGAACTGGCCCGCATGCTCACCGGCTGGACGTATGACAAGCGCAAATTGATCGCGTCGAACGAGACCTTCCGGTTCGACGCGCGCCGCCACGACAACGGCGCCAAGACCTGGCTCGGCCAGACTGTGGCGCCAGCTGGCCAGCAGGAGGGCGAACAGGCGCTCGACGTGCTGGCGATGCATCCGGCCACGGCGCGCCATATCAGTGAGCAGCTGGCGCAGTATTTTGTCCAGGATGCGCCGCCGCCGGCACTGGTGGCGCGCATGGCGCAAAGCTGGCAGGACAGCCACGGCGATATCCGCACGGTGCTGCGCACGATGTTCTACAGCCATGAATTCATGGCGCCTGCTGCGCTGAATGCCAAGTTCAAAACGCCGTACCGGTACGTGCTGTCGGCCGCGCGCGCGGCAGCGACGCCGGTTGTCAATCCGCAGCCGCTTCTCTCGGCGATGAGCCAGCTCGGCATGCCGCTGTATGGTTGCCAGACCCCGGACGGCTATAAAAATACGCAGGAAGCGTGGCTCAATCCCGACGCGCTGAGCCGGCGCATCATGTTTGCCACCGGCCTCGCAGCCGGCCGGCTGGCGCTGGCGAGCGTACCGTCCACGGCACCGGCACCGGACAACGGCATGACGATGATGACGGTGTCGATGCCACCCGCGGTCGTCAAACCGGCGCCACCCGTGCCGCTCGATGCGGCCAGTGTCGATGCGGCGCTGGGCAGCACCATCTCGCCACGCACACGTGCCATCGTCGCCAGCACCGCCGCGCCATTGCGTGCATCGATGCTGCTTGGTAGTCCCGACTTCATGCAGTACTGACAGGAGCAGCACCATGCAACGCAGAGATTTTTTACACGCCCTGAGCGCCGGCGCCGCGCTGATGCTGCCGCTTGGACGGTCAAGCTGGGCCGCCACCAGCGCGGACGCGAAGCCGACCAAAAACAAGCTGATCGTCATCATGCTGCGCGGCGCGGTCGATGGCCTGAATGTGGTGGCGCCAATCGGCGACGCCAACTACGCGCGCCTGCGTCCCACCATTGGCCTGGGCATGCCTGGTGCGGACAACGGCGCCATCGACCTCGATGGGTATTTCGGCCTGCATCCGGCGCTGGCGCCATTGATGCCGCTGTGGCAGCAAAAGAAGCTGGCCTTTGTCCACGCCAGCGGTTCGCCCGATCCGACGCGCTCCCACTTCGACGCGCAGGATTACATGGAGTCGGCCACGCCGGGCCGCAAGAACACGCAGGACGGCTGGATGAACCGCATGGTCACGCAGCTGCCGGGCGAGTCGACAGCCAGCCGGGCGCTGTCGATCGGCCCGGTCATGCCGCGCATCCTGGCCGGTTCCGCACCCGCCATGAACCTGGCCAATGGCGCCGCCGGTGTGAAGGCGAATGTGCTGGACAAGCCGGCGGTGGCTGCTGCCTTCGACCAGCTGTATGCAGGCGACAGCCGGGTCGCCAAGGTGTATGCCGAGGGCAAGGACGCGCATCGGGACGTGATGTCTGCCGCGGAACACCGTGAAATGCAGGCCGCCGACAATGGCGCACCGCTGCCGAACGGCTTTCCCGACGACGCCGCGCGCCTGGCCCAGTTGATGCGCAACGAAGCAAAAATCCAGCTGGCCTTTGTGGCGCTGGGCGGCTGGGACACGCACGCCAGCCAGGGCGCAGGCACGGGCCAGCTGGCGAACCGGCTGGCGCCGCTGGCACAGGGCCTGGCGGTGCTGGCGCAGCGTCTGGGACCGATGTTCGATGACACCACGATTGTCGTGATGTCGGAATTTGGCCGCACCGCGCGCGAAAACGGCAATGGCGGCACCGATCACGGCCACGGCAATGTAATGTGGGTACTGGGCGGCGGGGTGGCCGGCGGCAAAGTGTTCGGAGAGTGGAACGGGGTAGGGGATGCCGCACTGAACGAAGGGCGCGATTTGCCGGTTACCACCGATTTCCGCTCGGTGCTGGCGCAAGTGGCGGAAAAACACCTGCGACTGGGAGACAAACAACTGGTTCAGCTTTTTCCCGCACTGCCGCATAAAGGGCTGGGTTTCGAGCTGATTCGCGCCTGAGTTCGCTCATCTTCGCTGTTTTTCCAGCGAGAACTACTGTTGCAGTACCGTAGTTGTACGGTATTGCACTGCACCATAAATCGGCATATATTGGACTTGTCTCCTCCAGTTTTCAAAAAAATTGGACTTCAAGCCCGCCGCCTCCCCGAGGTTGAGCGGGCATTTTTTTAGGCTTGGTCAGCCCCCTGAAACGCCCTCGCGCGCCACGTCAGCACCAGCGTATCGCGGTGCCCATGGTCTGCCAGCGGCTGGATCGGCGTCGATTCGTGGATCACTGCGGCGTCGTCCAGCAACAACAACGTCCACGGTTCCAGCATCGTGAAGCGCTGTCCGCGCGGGCCGTCCGCGTCGAACACGCGCGTCTCGCCGCCCTTGATCCCCTCGCGCCCCACCAGCAGCACGGCGACGAAATCCACACCATCGCGGTGGGCGCCTTCCGGCGTCGGCCGGCCGATGCCATCGGCGGTATCGATGCGGAACTGGTGCGCCTCGACAAACCATTCCGGCGCCGCCTTCACCTCGGTGCACACATTGCCCAGTGCCCGGACCAACTGCGACCATGCTGCCTGGGCCACGAGCGACGGCTCCACCGGCTCGAACATGCGGTGCATGCCGCCATGCAGTGCGTTGTATTCGACCGGCTGCCAGTGGGCGCGGTGCGGCGCCTGCGTCAAGCCCGACCCTTGCTGCACGAAGCACGAGTGGCGGCGGCGCCGGTAGCGGCCGCCGTCCTTCAGATAGTGATCGAGCTCGAGGCGGTTCCAGCTTGGCGCGAGTGCGTTCAGATCGTCCAGCGTGCAGCCGGCCAATGCGGCCACGTCCTGCGGGCGCACCAGCGCAAAGCCATCGGTGCGCAGGGCGTCGGCCAGGTGGGCGGGCGCGGTGTAGGGCAGTGCGGTACTTGTCATGTCGAAGCCTAGAAGTTGCGGACCAGGGCAAGGCGCAGCGACCGTCGTTCGATGGGGTGAAAATGGATATCGTCGACTGCCACGGCCTCGCCCTTCAGGCGCGAGGCGTAATAATAATCGATGGCGGAATCGCGGCGGTCGGTCAGGTTGAAACCTTCCAGCTCAATATGCAGGTCGGGCGAGAAGCGGTAGCCAATCCGGCCATTCAACGTCAGGCTGGCGTGCGAGCGCACTGAATTGTCTTCGATGAGCGGGCGCGGTCCGAAATAGCGCAGCCGCAGTGCGCCATTCCACGGTCCCACCTTGTCGACCGTGAATGCCAGCTGGCCCACGCCTTCGACTGCGCCGGGGATGAAGTTCCCGCCCGGATCCTCCCCGCGCGAGCGTGCGCGCGCGAACGCGGCGTCGAAATCGATCGACAACCATTTGGCGACTTTGTAATAATTCGAAAACTCAATCCCGGTGCGGCGGCTCGGGCGTCCCGCTTCGGTGGTGCCGGCGTCGCCGACAAACGTCAGTTCCGAGTCGAAATCGAGCCGGTAGATGGATAGCGCTGTCTGCATTTTCGGGACGACTTCGGTGCGCAGGCCAACTTCCATGCCTTGCGAACGCACCAGCCCTGGCACGCGCTGTGTCGGATCGCCGCTCTTCGGATCGACCGTAGTGACGGTGCCGCGCGCGTCATTGCTGTGAAAGCCGTTGCCGATATTGGCGTACAACTCGGTGTCCTTCCACGGCCCCAGGATCACATTCAGCGACGGGCTGGTGATGTGCGCGTTCGACGTGCCCGAATTGGCTGCCAGGTCGCTCTGCACATCGAAGCGGTACTGATTGGTGCGCACGCCGGTCACGGTGCGCAGCCAGTTGGTCCAGCGTGTCATGTTTTCCACATACGTGCTCAGGCTGGTCTCGACAATATGGTCTTCCCGCGTCGTCGTGACGATGTCGCGCGCACGTGTGCTGTACAGGCCATTGAAGATATTGTCATTCTGCAGCTGGGCGCCGATCGTCCAGTCCGACGTGTGGCCATTCACATGCGTGTGCCACGTGTGGCTGGCATTGATGCCGCTGGTGATGCGCCGGTCCGGCTGCGCAAACTGGTCGCCATTGACCGGATCGTCCAGAAAATACGTGAAGTTCGAGTACAGCGCCAGCTGGTTGCGGATGATGTACGCGCTCACCTTCGATGCGCTATCCGCATTCGTCTGGCGCCAGACGCCGGACAGGCTGAAGCGCTTGGCGGCGCCGCCGTCGGTCGCATCGATGGCGTCGAAGCGATCCAGCGTGCCATCGGCCACGGCGCGCGCGGGAATCTGGTCGGTAGAATGCCAGCTGCTTTGATACCCCATTGCTGTCACGCTCCAGCCATTGTTGGCGTAACCCTGGCTGTAACGCAGCACGCCGTTCACCTTGCGGTAGTCCATCGGATTGGTGAACGGGCCATCGTTGTGCAGCACTTCCAGCGCGTACAGCAGGTTGCCGGTACCGACGTCAAGCGAACCCGCCCCCGCCACGCGCGCGTAACCGTCCTGGCCCGCCGTTACCGACAACACATCGCGCACCAGTCGGTTCACATAGCCCACCTGTGCCGCACCGGCCGACGCAAAATCGCCACCGCGCGCCGAATACGGGCCCTTTTGATAGTCCAGGCGCGACACCAGTTCCGGCATCAGAAAATTCAGGTCGGTCCAGCCCTGGCCGTGGGCGTGGCTGCGCTGGTTGACCGGCATGTCGTCGACAAAGGTGGCCAGGTCGGTACCGTGATCGAGGTTGAAGCCGCGCAGGTAGAACTGGTTGGCCTTGCCTTCGCCACTGTGCTGGCTGACCACCAGACCCGGTACGGCTTCGAGCACTTCGCCTGGACGGTAAATGGTGCGGGCGGCCAGGGCTTTCTGGTCGATGCTGCCGGCGCTGGCCGAATCGGCAATGCCAATTTGACTGTTGCGCGAGCCTTCCACCAGCACGCGCTGGATCAGGTCATCGTCGGCATGGGCTGCGGCCGCGGTGAAAAAGAGAACGGCGAGGGCAATCGGGTGGCGTTTGAACATGAGGAAAAACTTAGCGTAACGGTTGATCTGGATGGGCGCGGTCGAATGTCAGCGTGCGTGCGCTCGTGCCTTCCTTGATGTTGACGGTGTTGACCTGGTCACTTAAAAAATCGCTCATGACCGCATTGTGAATGGCGGTTGCCTGCGTCAACGGCGTGGCGGGCGCTTCCTGGAACACGGTGACGTTTTCCGTGTCCGCCGTCATGCCGACCCATGTCAACGGCAGGCGCCCGCTGGCGCCCGTGATCCAGAACTGCTTTTCCACGTACTTGCGAAACACGGCCTGGTCCTCCGGGTCGCCCATGTCGAACTGACGCTGATATAAATTCCCCAGCAACGCCTCGACATCGTGCGACATGTACGTGTGGACCACTTCGGTACTGCCGGTGCGCTCGTTGTAACTGATCTCGGCGATGCCGACGTGGAAGCGGTGCGCCCACGCTGGCGCGGCGCATACCACTGCCATTGCAAACCAGGCTGCCTTCCACTTCATTTGGCATCCTTCGCAGCAGCCGGCGGCTTCAACGGCGTGGCGTAGTCCTTCATCAGGTCGTCACCGCCTTCCTTCGTCTTGAACAGTTCGACGCGCGACGGCGCCAGCTTGCGCGGCCAGGCGTTGTTGCTGGTGTCGATGTCGGCGGTCTCCAGAAATGGATCCTGCGTCAGGCCGGTCATCGGTTCATCCAGCACCAGCAGCTTGGTGATCTTCTTCGGGTTGTAGCGCCAAATTTCCGCCGGAATGCGCTGGATGATCTTCTTGCCGCTGGCGAGCTGGATTTCCAGGATCAGCGGCGACACCAGCCCGCCATGGTTCGACAGGTCGACCAGGTACAGGTGCTTGCCCTGCCTGAGCAAATCCTTTTGCCAGTCTTCGAGGCCGGCGACGTCGTCCGCCGCCTTGTTGCGCGCCTTGTTGGTGACGGTGAAGTCGTCGTGCTCGTTATAGAAATCCTTCAGCTCCGGGTGCGCATCGACGCGGCGCGCCAGCGTGCCCTTGTTGCGCTGGTCGGTGATCGACACCGGTTCGGCTGCGCGTTGCGCCTTCTTCCAGGCCTGCTCGACTTCCGGATCTTTTGATGCGATGCCCATTTCGCTGATGCCGTCGATGCTGATGTCAACCGCGTCGGTCGTATAAAACCAGCCGCGCCAGAACCAGTCGAGGTCCGTGCCGGACGCGTCTTCCATCGTGCGGAACAGGTCGGCCGGGGTCGGGCGCTTGAACTTCCAGCGCTGCGCATATTCGCGGAAGGCGAAGTCGAACAGCTCGCGTCCCAGCACGGTTTCGCGCAGGATGTTCAGCGCGGTGGCCGGCTTGCCGTAGGCGTTGGCGCCCACTTGCGTGACCGATTCGCCATTGGTCATGATCGGCTGCTGGCCGCTTGATCGCATGTAGCCGGTGATATTGGCCGGGACGCCGCGGTTCGACGGATAGTTTTTTTCCCACGCCTGTTCGGCCAGGTACTGCAGGAAGCTGTTCAGGCCTTCATCCATCCACGTCCACTGGCGCTCGTCCGAGTTGACGATCATGGGAAAATAGTTGTGGCCTACCTCGTGGATGATCACGCTGATCAGGCCATATTTGGTGGCTTTCGAGTACGTCAGCGCCCCGGTTTTTTCGTCTTTGGTCGGACGACGGCCGTTAAACGACAGCATCGGGTATTCCATGCCGCCCACCGGACCGTTGACGGAAATCGCCACCGGATACGGGTAGTCGAGCGCGTACTTGTTGTACTGGTCGATCGTGTGAATCACGGCCTGGGTGGAATACTGGCCCCACAGTGGATTGGCTTCTTTCGGGTAGTACGACATCGCCATCACGTCGCTGGAATCCTTCTTGTAGCCCTGAGCATCCCAGATGAATTTGCGGCTCGACGCAAACGCAAAATCGCGCACATTTTTGGCCTTGAAGCGCCAGGTTTTGGTGGCTGTGCTACGGCCTTTTTCTGCTGCCTCGGCTTCCGCCTGCGTAACGATAACGACCGGCGCCGTGGCCTTGCGCGCGCGCGCGAGGCGGTCAAGCTGCGCGCTGGTCAGCACCGCGCCGGCGTTTTGCAGCTCGCCAGTGGCCGCGACGATATGGTCGGCGGGCACCGTCAGCGCCACATCGTAGTCGCCAAATTCCAGCGTGAATTCGCCGCTGCCCAGGTACTGTTTGTTTTGCCAGCCGTAGGTATCGTAATAGGCCGCCATGCGCGGAAACCACTGGGCGATTTCGAAGATGTCGCTGCCGTCTTTAAAGCGCTCAAAGCCCATCCGGCGGCCCAGCACCGTGGTCTCCGGTACCTTGAAGCGCCATGCCACATCGAACGTAAAACGCTGGCCCGGTTTCAACGGCTGGTCCAGGTCGATCCGCATCATGGTGCGGTTGATCGTGTGCTTTAAAGGGCGTCCGCCTGACGTCAGGCTGTCGATGGTGATGCCGCCGTCGAAGGTGCGGCTCTCGAGCATGAAACGCAGCGCGTCGAATTTCAGGCCGTCGGTGTCGCTCTTCGCTTTGGCCCACGCATCGCGCGATGGTTGCGTGGTGCCGGTGCGGTTGTCGGAATCAGACCGGAACATGTTCTGGTCCAGCTGCACCCACAGGTAGGATAGTGTATCCGGCGAGTTGTTATGGTAGGTGACGGTGCCGCTGCCGGTGATCGCGCGCGCGGCTTCATCGAGCGTGGCGCGCATGGTGTAGTCGGCGCGCTGCTGCCAGTAAGCGGCGCCAGGCGCGCCGGACGCGGTGCGGATCGTGGTCGGTGTCGGCAGCAGGGTATCGAGCTGGGCAAATTTGTCTTCAGCGCTGGCGCTGATCGTCAAGGCAGCGAGGCAAAGTACGGCGAATTTATTGATCATGCAATAGTCCATTTAATGAAGAACCGGCAGGCGCGCTGGTAAAAGCGCGGCTGCCGGCGGGGCGATTCATTGATAACGTTTATTCCGCTGGCTTTTCACCGGCCGGTTTCAGCTTGGTGTTGTAGTCGCTCATCATGTCGTCGCCACCAGCCGGACGGCTTTTGAACAACTCAACGCGCGATGGCGTCAATTTGCGCGGCCAGCTGTTGTTGCTGGTATCGGTGTCGGCAGTTTCCCAGTACGGGTCTTGCGTGAGGCCGACCATCGGCTCGTCGGTGACGATCATTTTGGTGATCTTCTTGGACGAATAGCGCCACACTTCGGCCGGAATGCGCTCGATGGTTTTTTTGCCACTGGCCAGTGTGATCTCGAGGACCAGCGGGGTCACCAGGCCGCCGAGGTTGGAGAAATCGACCAGGTACAGATGCTTGCCCTGTGCCAGTAAGGCCTTCTGCCAGTCCTCCAGTTCGCCGAGCGACTCGGTGTACTTGTTGCGGTCCTTGTTGGTGACGGTGAAGTCGTCATGCTCGTTGTAGAAATCCTTCAGCTCGGGATGCGCATCGACGCGGCGCGGCAGGGTGCCCTTGTTGCGCTGGTCGGTGATGGACATTGGCTGCGCATCGCGCTGGGCTTTTTTCCACGCCTGCTCCACTTCTGGATTCTTGCTGCTGATGTTCATCTCGGTGATGCCGTCGATGCTGACATCGACATGATCGATCGTGTAGAACCAGCCGCGCCAGAACCAGTCCAGATCAGTGCCGGACGCGTCTTCCATCGTGCGGAAAAAGTCGGCCGGCGTCGGGCGCTTGAATTTCCAGCGCTGCGCATATTCCTTGAACGCGAAATCGAACAACTCGCGGCCCAGCACCGTTTCGCGCAGCACGATTAAAGCGGTGGTTGGCTTGGCGTAAGCATTGAACCCGAACTGCACCACCGACTCCGAGTTGGTCATGATCGGCACCTGGTTCGTGCTGCGCATGTAGCCGGTAATGGCACGCGGTTCGCCACGCGACTGCGGATAATTTTCTTCCCACGCCTGCTCGGCCAGATACTGCACGAAGCTGTTCAGGCCTTCGTCCATCCAGGTCCACTGGCGTTCGTCCGAGTTGACGATCATCGGGAAATAATTGTGGCCGACTTCGTGGATGACCACGCTGATGAGGCCATATTTCGAGCGCTTCGAGTACGTGACTTCGCCGGTCTTTTTATCCTTGACCGGGCGTGGGCCATTGAACGAAATCATCGGATATTCCATGCCGCCGACCGGGCCATTGACGGAAATCGCGGTCGGATACGGATAGTCGAACGAGTACTTGTTGTACTGGTCGATGGTGTGGATGATCGCCTGGGTCGAATACTTTTCCCACAGCGGATTGCCTTCTTTCGGATAGTAGGACATGGCCATCACATCAGTCGCATCCTTCTTGAAGCCCTGCGCATCCCAGATGAATTTGCGGCTCGAGGCGAACGCGAAATCGCGCACGTTCTTCGCTTTGAAATGCCAGGTTTTCGATGCCGTGCTGTGGACTTTTTCTGCCGCGGTAGCCTCGGCCTGGGTGACGATGATGACCGGCTGTTTCGCGGTCTTCGCCTGGCGCAGGCGTTCGCGCTGGGTAGCCGTCAGCACTGTATCCGGGTTTTGCAGCTCGCCGGTGGAGGCGACGATATGGTCGGCGGGCACCGTCAACTGCACATCGTAGTCGCCGAATTCGAGCGTGAATTCGCCCGAGCCGAGGAACTGTTTATGCTGCCAGCCGTAAGTATCGTAGTACGCCGCCATGCGCGGGAACCACTGGGCAATTTCAAACAGGTCGTTCTTGTCTTCGTCGAATTTCTCGTAACCGGCGCGGCCACCGAGCACCTTCTGCTCGTTGATCTTGTAGTTCCACTCGATGGAAAAAGCCACGCGGCCGCCGGCTTTCAACGGCTGCGGCAAATCGATGCGCATCATCGTGCGGTTGATGACGTAATGCAGCGGCCGGCCGCTGGCATCCTTGACGGCGCCGATATTGAAGCCGCCTTCAAATGCCGTACCTTCCAGTGTCGAACGCAGGCCATCGAATTTCAGGCCGGCGTCGGCATCCTTGGCATTCGACCAGGCTTCGCGCGACGTCACGGTGGCGGTGGAGCGTGCATCCGAATTCGGCTTGTAGATATTCTGGTCCAGCTGCACCCACAGGTACGACAGCGCATCCGGCGAATTGTTGTGATACGTGATCGTCTCGGCGCCCGTCAGCATGCGCCGGTTTTCATCAAGCGTGGCGCGGATGGTGTAGTCGGCGCGTTGCTGCCAGTAGGCCGCGCCCGGCGCACCCGACGCCGTGCGGATCGTGGTCGGGGTAGGCAGTATTTCCTCAAGCTGGCGGAATTTGTCATCGAAGCCAGAGTTGGCCGCGTCGGCCGCAAACGCCGACAGACTAAGGCCAAGTGTGGCCAGGCTCACGGCAGCACGCATTATCAGACGATTCATCTTTTCCCAGTTTCTACGTAAAAAAGTGTAAAAACCATTTTAATGCTTGGTGTTATGCAATTGTTTTTGGGTTTGTAAAAAACCTGAAACATGCACGCCGCGTTATCATGTGCATTGTTTCCACAAGTAAATATCCAGTGCGCGGTATGCATGAACATGAAGCCAATTATTTTGATCGTGGACAGTGCGTCCGAAAACTTGATGGCCATGAAGGCTGTTCTGCGCAGTCGCTATGCGGTACGCATGGCAGCCAGCGGCGCAGGCGCGTTTCAACAGGTGGAAATGGTGCCGCGCCCGGCGCTGGTGCTGCTCGACGAGTCGCTGCCCGACATGGAGGGCTACGCCGTGCTGCACGAACTGCGCGCCAGTTTTCTGACCGCCGACATTCCCGTGTTGATGATCAGTAGCTCGGCAAATGCATTCGGTGGCCGGCGTGCGCTCGAAGAAGGCGCCGCCGATGTTTTGCACACACCAGTATTGCCGGAATTATTGCTTGCGCGCGTCGCGACCCATCTTGAACTGACGCGTTTACGCAACGCTGGCAAAGATGAAGCGAGCCGCTTGAACCGCATGGTGGCTGAGCGGACCAAACAAGTGGTAGAAGTGCGCGATGCCGCCATCATGGCCATTGCCTGCCTGGCCGAAGCCGGCGACACCGACACCGCGCGCCATGTGCGCCGCACCCAGCGCTATTTCACCGCGCTGGCGCGCGAACTGCGCTTTCATGGCAACTACCGGTTTGAACTCAGCGACACGGCCATTGGCCTGATGGCGCAAGCGGTGCCGCTGCACGACATCGGCAAACTGCGCGTGCCGGACGCTATTTTGAACAAACCCGGGCGCTTGACGCCGGACGAGTTCGAGCAGATGAAGCAGCACACGGTGTATGGGCGCGATGCGATTGCCGTCGTGGCCGGTGCTGTCGGTGGCGACACGCGTTTTCTGCGTTACGCGCACGAAATCGCCGGGTCGCACCAGGAAAAGTGGAATGGCACCGGTTATCCAGAAGGCCTGGCGGGCACGGCGATCCCGCTGTCGGCGCGCCTGATGGCAGTGGCCGACGTGTACGATGCGCTGATTTCTCCGCGTGTCTACAAGCCGACGTTTACCCATGAAACCGCGATCGAATTGATCCGGCAAGCGCGCGGCGAACATTTCGACCCGGACATCGTCGATGCGCTACTGGTAGTCGAGAACGAATTCAGGACCATCGCAGCAGGCGTGTACGAAACCGTCGGGGCGCCGGATCCGCTACCGTTCGGTGAACGGCGGCAGACGGCGCGTTAGACCCGTCAGACGAAACCGCGCGCCGGCATCGCGTCGTCGCGCTGGATCCAGTTTTTCGGTGAGTAGGCAGTGTCCGCATCGGTCGCGTGCAATGTAAATGCGTGGCGTGACACGGGCGAGCGGTTCGGCGCGCTGTAGTGGGGCAGCAGGCCGTGAAAGCAGATCAGCGTGCCGGCTTTGGCCTCCAATGGCACGGCCGTGCTGTCCGCCGGCCATGGCGTGGCATCGCGTTTTTCCATCGTGATGGCGTCGCCGTCGCGCAAAAACCGTTCGCGCAGGGGGCCGCGGTGGCCGCCCGGTTCGGCCCACAGGCAGCCGTTGTCGACGGTGGCGTCTTCCAGCGCGAACCAGAAGGTAGTTACGCTGATCGGGTCTGAATCGAAAAAGGTCGCGTCCTGGTGCCAGCGCACTTCGCCGCCGATGCCGGGTTGCTTGAAAATGTACATCGATTGCCAGATTTTCGGGTCGCGCAAGCCCAGGTCGCCAGCCAGTTCCGCGAGCTTCGGGTCGCGTGTAAAACGGTCGAACACCGGATCGAGGTCGTGCATCGCGTGGCCGATCTTGTTGATCGACAGGGCCTTCGGCTGGCGCAACTGGCCGTCTGCGCCAAATGCTTCCTCTTCAAAAAAACAGCGCACGGTATTGTCGGAGGCGAGGAAGTAGGCGTCGGCGGCGGTTTGCTGGTCGCGCGTGGTGAAAATTGCGCGGCTCTGGCCAGGGTCGAAAGCGTCGACGATCTGCTCGGCGCGGGCGCGCAACAGTGCGATTTCCGGGGCGCTCTTGAAGTCGGGGAGAACGATGTAACCGTCGCGGTGCCAGGCAGCGGTCTGAATGGGTGTGAGCATGACAAAGTCCAGGATTGACGAGCCCAAATTGTACGTCAGCCGTGCAGCGCATCAAGGAAAAAAACGGGGGTCGTACGTCCAGCGCTTGAGCGTCGTGGCAACCATTGCACCCGCATCGCCATGGCCCGGATTGATCAGCACATTGCATTCATCGGGAACGATCACCGACGGCACCAGCAGCAGGGCGCTGGCGCCCGAAGCGAGCCATGCGTCGCCAGCGCGCCGGGCAGCCAGGCCGGCAGGAATGGCGTCCCAGCCGCCCGGCAGCGGATCCAGCACCCGGCGGGCTTGCCATACCGCCTCTGGAATATCGATCCGCACGAGAAAGCGGTTGAAGGGCAAGCCTCCACTTCGTACATAGTGGACAGTCTCCAGCGTGGCCAGTGCGATGCTGCTTGCGCAGTACACCACCGGGACGCCCTGGCTGTTCCAGCGGCCGCCCGTGATCCGGGCGCCAGTGCCACTGAGATCGCTGGCAGTGTAGCCCGGCGCCTCCACTGCAATGCGCCACACCGATACGGTCATGCATACGCCCCGCTTTGCATCGTGGCCAGCAAATCGGCCACCAGCCTTTGCCCCTCGAATGTGTCCAGGTAGCTGGCCGGCGTTTCACCTGCGAGTGCCGGCACTGGTGTGGTCAGCCAGCCAGACAGCCAACGGGCCGCGTCAAAGCCGCCCGGGTCACCCGATTCTTCGACCATGGCCTGTACCATGCCAATCAGCGTTTCAACGCCCAGCACGCGTTCCGACTCGTCCTTCGACAGCAACGCGGCGTCCTTTTCCTTGCGGCTGATGGTGGCACGCGGGAGGCCAAGGCTGGACAGCAGCAGTTCCTTGCTGATGCCCATGCGCGACGATAGTTGGGTAATGGTCGATGCAGGCAGTCCTTGCCGGATGAGCGCGATGCGCGCGTGAGGATCGGGCCGGTACCGTTCCGCACCGTCTGCCACGACGAGCGGAGCGGACGGGACAGTGGCAGGGTAGCGCGATGCTGCGGTGCGCTTGCTTCGGTTCAGCGTGGTCATGGCTGTCTCCTTTGAGACTTCAGTGTAAGCCAAATGAGATAGAATGCAAGCTGCACAACGTTATTTAACAAACCAACCGGACGTAAAGTTGACTGCCATTGTTGGCCAGTGTCGATACCTCGCCAGTACCCGCCGTGGGGGCGCGCGTCAGACCGTCCAGGCCCCGTCCGCATACACCCGCTCATCGTCGAGATACACCGCGTCCGTCACGGCAAACACGTCGATGTGAAAGCGTGCATTCTTGCGCTTGAAGCCGGGTTTCTGGTACACGCCGTGCTTGGCGCCGAGCGACAGATGAATGCCGCACATGCGCTCGTAGGTGCCGATATCGTCGACGCGGCGCTCGCGCGTAAAAGCGCGGTTCATGCCGAAGCCCAGTTCGCGCAACCACACTTCGCCTTCCTCTGCGCGGATGTTGGCCAGCACCTCATCGAATGCCGGCGTGCTGCCGATGGCGTCCACCACGCGCCCGCGCGCCACCACCAGCGTAATCGGCTGATCTGGACGGTTGACGAGATACGCCGTATCGCCAAACACATGCACCTGCACGCGCCCGTTCACCGCTTCCAGGTTTTGCGCTTCGGTAAACACTTCCCCGATCGGGAACTGGCCGCCGACATTGTGCATGGCGCTGTAGTCGCCGATATTCAGTTTGGCAGGTTCGAGCGGCGAGCCAAATACCAGCTGCTCGCCACCGCCGTGCACCACCGCGCCGCCGGCGGCGTCGATGCGCGCCTTGAGTGCCTGTCCAACGCCGCGATAGTAGGCGGGGTCGTATGCCAGCGCGGCAATATAGTGCTGGCCTTGCTCGCCCGGCATGCGCGACAGGTGCACATGCTCGATCACTTTCAGCCCCAGTTTGAACAGTTCGACGCGAATCCTGAAAGCTTCCAGGCGAAAATTGGTCGACTGCACCAGCACCACCAGGTCGTGCGCGGCCATGCCACGGAACGCCGCCAGTACCTCGTCAGGTGTCACCGCATCGAAATCGATGAACGCCGCATCCGGCAGGGCATTCCGGTAAGCCTGCGTCAGCGCGCGCGCCAGGCCGGTGCGCGCATCGGACACCACCAGTGCGCGCTGCGCCGGGCCATGTTCGATGGCGATGGCCAGCACATCGGTCAGGTGGGCAGTGGCGGCATCGATGGCGGATGGCGGGAGGTCGTCTGAAGCGCTGGACATGGTTTTTGAGAAACGTACGGGAAGGGCGCAATTATACGTGCCGCCAGGCATGCGGCAGCGCAGGCTTGCTGCGTTTAATGCCGCGCAAACGGCGTCCGCGCCAGCGCATCACAGTGATCTCACAGCGATCCCACAGCGATGCTGTGGCGGCGCGCGTGGCGCTCCTCGTGGGTCTGCCGCGCGCTACCATGTCACTTGCGCGCCCATTGACGCTGCCGGGGCGCTATGATTTGATTTGAAACAATGTGACGCATCGAAAAGTGATGACGACACATACATATATGAACACCACCACCGGGACGCAAGCGCAATGGCATACAGATGGGAAACGGCAGCCAGCAGCTGGCTGGAAGACGAGCATGGCCAGTTTGCGCTGGTCCGCAGCGAGGGCCTCGACCATATCGACTGGCAGGGGCCGGCGCGCTCGCGTGTGGAAGACGTGGCGCGCTTGCTGGGCGCCTCGTTGCCGGGTGCCTGCCATTGCGCCGCCATCTATCCGGAAGGGTTTGCCTTTTGCCCCGATTGCGGCACCCCCCTGCTGCAGCCCGACCCAACTGCGCCGGCATACCCCGACTGGTGGAATGCTGCCGCCGATCCGTTCCTGCCGCGCCAGCTGCCGCATGGTATGCCCGTCACCGCGCTGGCGCTGGGCGACAGTCTCGAGCAGCGCCCGGCCGCGCCCGAAGTGGGCCGCTTCGATCTGTCGATGGCGCCGCCGCCGAACGCCCACTGTATCTTTGCCGCGGCGTCATTCGGCTTTGCCGGCCAGCGCCTGATTGCTTTGGCCCCGAAGCGCGGCGTGCTGCAGTATTTTGACCCAGCCGCGCAGCTGTGGCATGTGCTGGTGGCGGACGATCCGGCGTCCACGCTCGACTTCAGCGCGTCCGATTACGCCTGGCTGCCGGTGCTGCATCCGCGCCGCGGCGAAGTGGCGATTGTGCCCACCGCGCACGGTTTGCGCCGCCTCTTCATCCATCCCGTCAACGAAACTTTTCGGACCGAGATGCTGTTCGACGCAAAACTTGCCAGTGCCCCCGGCGCGCTGCGCCGTCACATTGGCGTGCTTTTTGTCGGCCGCACCGGCACCATCGGGCTGTGGACGGCGGAGGCCGATTTTTCGAACACGCACGCCTATCCCTGTCCGGACGCGCCGGCCGCCGGCTGGGGGCGCCCGATGTCGTACGATGGCCGCCTGTACTGGCTGCACGCCGAGGGCCAACTGATGTGGCAACCGGGCCAGGCGCCGGCGTATGTGCCGTGGCCGGCGCCATGGCAGCCGCGCCTGGAACTGGGCGGGCCGACGCAAAGCCGCGATGGGCGGCTGTGGCAGATCGGCCATGACGGCCAGGGTTATTCGTTCCTCGAGCTGGGGAGCGCGACCCCGGCGCAGGAGCCCATCGACGGCGCCCGCCTGGGCTTTGCCAACCTGCTGTTCCGGCGCGGTCATGCTGTTGTCGGCGAGCCGTGGTCGGATGCGCAGGTGGACGACCCCCACGAAGACGATTCGCTGGTGCTGCCGTTATTGCGCGTGCTGAACGACCATCGCAGCCAGCCCAGCGGCCTGGTGCTGCGGCTGCACCAGTACACCGGCCGCGCCGAAGATGCGCTTGCCACGCGCGTGATTGCGCGCGCCACCGTCGAATGGATCGGCCGGCGCAATGTCATCCTCGACGATATTGCCCGCTTGTCGCGGCCGCGCGAATGCAGCGCTTTTGTGTATGACGGCGTGCTGTGGCTGCACCATCCGGACTGGAACCGCATCCGCGGCTGGCGCCTGGACGGCGCCGCGTGATGGCGCGCCTGCGCACATTCGTTGCAGCGGGTGCGTTGCTGTGCGCCGCATTGCCGGCGCATGCACTGCCGCAGGTGTTTCTGGTCCAGAACTCGGGCTGGATGGAGCCGTTTTACACCGATCCGGCGTCGCAGTTCAAGCCATTGGTGGCAGAACTCGTGAATGCGGTCGTGAGCACCGGCGACCCGGTGGTGCTGGCGTCGTTCAACCAGAGCGTCCCCGGCGCGCCGTCGCCGAAAGCACTGCTGTCGTTCAGGGCCGATGCGGCGTCCGTCAAAGCGCGCAGCACCGCCGCGCTGGCCGGCCTGGAAATCGCCCATAAACCGAACAGCAGTGTGCTGTCCGACACCGATCTGGGCGAGGCCGTGAATGCAGCCATTGTCACCGCGCTGGCCGGCAAACCCGGCATCGTCTGGCTGTTTACCAATAACCGTAACAGCCCGGACAACGACCAGGCCACGGCCACCCGCAACCGCGAGTTTTATACGCTCATCCATGCGGGTAACGCGATCGACAAGGCACTGGCGTTCCCGTTAAAAATGTCGGTGCAGGGCGCGCACTACCGCGCCAACGGCCTGATGGTGTATGCCTTTGCGGTCGGCGCGGAAGGTGCGCGCGAACTTGACAGGCTGCTGGCCACGGGCCGCGTGCAGAAGGTCATTACCGAGCCGCCGGCGCGCCTGAAACCGATCGACCGCGATACCGTCACGCTGCGTCCACGCAAGGTCGGCGGCGCGCCCGGTGTGACGTTTTCGATGGCGCCGGACGGCATGCTGCGGGCCGACATCGACGCCAGCGCGCGCGCGCCGGAAGCGCGCATCGTCTGGGACCTGGAAAACCGCATGTACCCGTACACCATCAGCAGCGCTGTCCTGAGCGCGCGCTCCCATGTCGGCGGCGAAGACCGTCCCATCACGCTGGCGTCAAACCAGGTGACCGGTCTGGCGCCGGGCAAGGCGCAGCCGCTGGCCTCGACCATGGCGCTGCCGGTCCGGCAATTGCCAGGCAACTGGTCGCTGGCCGCGTTAAAGTCGGCCGGTTCGGCTTACGTGCTGCCGGGGCGGATCGAGATGCAGCTGACGGGGCAAAAGCTGGTCTTGTCGCAAGCGTTCCGCACGCGCATGGCGACGCTGTTCCCCGGCGATCCGCTGCCCGACATTTTTACGCCGCCGGCGGCCATCCAGGCGTCCACTGCAGCGCTGCCGCTGGAGGTGCGCGTCCATTACGGCATGGCGCCGCTGCTGGCGCTGGGCGCCGTAGTGCTGGCGTTGTTGGGCGCCGCCGCTGCCGGCGCCACTGCATACGGCCGGCCGCGCAAGGCGCTTGTTACCGTCGACGGCGAGCCACGCACCATGCTGGGCCGCCCCGGCAGCACGCAAGCGATTTACAACCGGGCCGGCCTGCAGGTGGCGCAGTTAAAAACTACCATGTTCGGCCACGAATTGATCGACCTGCGCGACGGCGCGCAGGTCAGCATGACAAAATAAAAGGACACCACGATGCAAGCCACTCCGACGACGCCAACCCCAACCCCGCCCACCGGCGACCCAGGTTTCAAACTGCCAGCCGATGCGCCCGGCGTGCCGCAAAATACATTGCCAAAAACGCTGCCCGCCACGGCGACGGGGCCGGTTGAAATCGCTCCCGTCGCCGGCGCGCCCATCACCGATACGTCCTCGCGCGACCTGGCCATCGGCAGTGCCGTGTTCCTGGTGCTGCTGATTGTCTTTTTCTTTGTCCGCAACGCGTATGTGCACCATCTGGTGGTGCGCCGCGTGGCGCCGTCGTCGGCTGGCAGCGCGGGCTGGCTGCTGTTTCTCGGACTCGGTTTCATCGCTGCCGCCGCCGTGCTGGCCATCATCAATGCCAGCAAATTCCTGACCCTTGCCGTGGCCGGTCCGCTGGTCGCGGTGGGCATCATCGCCCTGATTGCCGCGCTGTTCATTGGCCGCCGCTAACATCACGAAAATTACGAAAGCATCTTCATGGCAGATCTGAACCACACACCCGGCGCGAAGACAGAACTGAAAGTCGACCTGCGCCCGACGCTGTTCATCGGCGCCGGCGGCACCGGCATGGAAGTGATGTTGCGCATTCGCCGCCGCATTCTGTCGGCCGTGTGGAACCGCCATCATCCCACCCGCGTCGAATCGCTGGCAGATTTTCCGGTCGCGCGCTTTCTGCATTTCGACCTCGACAGCCACGCCATTATCGACGAGGGCAAATCGCAAAAGACCGATCCCTGGTATGAACTGGTGCGCCTGACCGATGAAGAACGCCTGGTGGAACCGCTCGATCTGCCGCAGTACCACGAATCGGACGACAGCCTGGCGCGCTTTCCGCTGATCGAAAAATGGATGCCGCTGCGGCCCAAAAAACTGCGCTCGCTCGGCATCGATCCGTCGAAAGGCGCCGGCCAGATCCGGGCGCTGGCACGCCTGTATCTGTTCGATAAATACCCGAAGCTGCGCGGCCGCATCAAGGGTGCGCTGAATGGCCTGGCCAGCAATGCCGGCATCGAGCGCAAAGAGAATTACCAGCGCCTCGGGCTGCAGGTCGATACGTCGAAGTTCCGGATTGTCGTCATCGCGTCGTGCGCGGGCGGCACCGGCGCGGGCACCGCCATCGATCTGGGCTGGATCGCCAAAGCCATCGCGCGCCAGGAAGTATCGGACAGCCAGGTCGACCTGATGATGTTTTTGCCGTCCGGCTTTGCCAAGGCCAACAAGGAGCGCACCGAGGCGAATGCGTACGCCACGCTGATGGAGCTGGAAACAGCCATGCGCGACATGAATGCGCAAGTACGCTGGATGGATCCGGACAGCGTGGTGGGCAAGGGCTCGCCATTCGACGACGTGTATTTCGTCGACAATGCCAACCTCGCCAACAAGGCCACCAGCGACGTCAAGGACATCTATCAGATGGTGGCCGACACGCTGTTCGAAGATTTTGCGTCGGCCGATTTCGCCAACCGCAAGCGCTCGGTGGCAGTCAACCAGCAGCAGCATAAGCTCGGGCCATACAACCCGAAAGTGCCGGAACAGCGCTTCGGCGACATGCGCCTGTCGTACTCAAAAGTGTATTCCGCGTTTGGCCAGTCGGTGCTCGACACGCAGCAAAGCCTGCGCGACGATATCCGCGCCTACGAACTGGCCGCGCTGATGGTCAAGGCATTCTTTGGCCTGGTGGGCGCCGACGGCACGGCCGCGCGCCGCGCCGGCGATGGCGAACGCGATGCCTTCATGCGCGAGCAGATGGCGTTGTCCGAACACGCGTTCGACGCCTTCCCCGACTTTCGCAAAGGGACGGTCGACATCACGCCGTTCCAGGAATTTGCGCTGACCGATCAGCTGTTGCTGGACAAGGACAGCCGCTCGCTGCTCGAGCGCGTCGAAAGCAAGGTGCAGCTCGAGATCGACCGCATCATGGGCGCGTACGACGTCAAGGTCTGGCGTGAAAAGGTCGCCGAACTGCTGCCGCAACTGGAACGCGACGCGATCCGCGAAGCCGGTGCGGTGGCCGAAACCAGCGAAGACCGCATCAAGCGCCACACTGTCGAATTGACGACGCGTTTGAAAACCACGGTGCGGGCGCGCCTGTTTGCGCTGCTCGACGACCGCAAGCAGGGCGGCCTGGAATTCGTGTTGTCGCTGCTCGAACAGGTCAAGGCGCGCCTGCAACAGCGTGATCTGGTGCACGCGGAGCGCAACAGCAAGCGTTATCGCGATATCCGCGATGCGCTGCGCACGCGCCAGGTGGAAGAATCGCTGGGCAACCTGGGCCAGGCCGCGAACCGGCTGTTCGGCAAGGATGCGCAGGCGCGCGAGGTGATGGGCCATCTGAAGCGCGACATTGCCGACTATCTGCGCTTCCACTTGCTGGCCGTGGCGGCCGGCCAGGCGGTCGACGTAATGCGCACGATGTCGGCGTGGCTGGGCGATCCGGAGTCGACCGACGAATACGGCAACGCCCAATGGAGCGGCATCGCCGGTGAATTCCAGGAAGGCCGCCGCTTCGTGCAATCGATGCTGGGCGCCGTCGATGTGCGCGTCAGCCAGTTGCGTGCCGACGCGCGCCATGAACACGCCACGTACATCAAGCTGGCCAGCGATGTGCTGCCCGCGCCGGCGCGGTTAAGCAATGACGTCAGCGCGTGGAGCGAAGAAGTGCTGCTCGAATTTGGCGGCTCGGCGCGCCTGTTCCCGCAACTGGCCGACGAGCGCCTGCGCAGCGACTTGCTATTGAAACTGTTCCGGCGCGCGCAGACGCAGTTATCAAGCGACGAGCTGGAAGAACCGGTCGATCCGCTGCTGGAAGTGCTGTCGAATATGGCCGCGCCCGAGCGCCAGCGCGTGTTCGCCGAATGGATCAAGAGTGCCATGCCGTGGGTGAACGCGCGCTTTTCGGCAGAATTCACACCACGCGCCGACCAGTTCAAATGCTTTATCGGCGTCGGCGATGTGCAGGCCTGGCGCCGGCTGGAAGCAGAACTGCGTGCGGCGGCGCCCACCGGATCCTTCCAGGGCGACCAGGTGTCGATCGTCAACACCGGGGTGCCCGGGCGCGCGGTGTGCTACATCGAATTGTCCGGCTACCCGATGACGGTGCTGCGTGGTTTGCCGACCTGGCGCACGTCGTACCAGATCGAAAACCCGCGCATCCCGACGCACCTGCACTTCGATGCCACGCGCTTCCGCCATCCCATTTCACCGTCGATGGATGAACTCAATCGCCTGGCGGACGATTACGAATGGTTTTTGCAGGCGATCGCGCTGGGTGTGGTGAAACGCCGCGTCGACCTTGGCGACCGCGAAGCGAGCTTCCAGCCGCGCGGCCAGTATCTGTTCGAGGTGGAACCAGGTTCCGGCGAGTGGCTGCAGATCGGGAACGAGTTTGCCATCCGCTCGAACGGTTTGCCGCCGTACTATCGCGAGCAGGTGATTGGCGCGGTGCGCCAGCGCCTGACGACCATCGGCCCGCACCAGTTGCTGCTGCTGGCCGCGCTGATGCGGCACTATCAGCTGCGCGTGTACGAGCCGCGGCTGGAGCGCGACGAAACCGGTGCGCAGTTGCCGTCGCCATCGCTGCCCAACATCACGGCGCGGCGCCTGTTCGAGGAGTGGTCGCGCCGCGCGGCCCAGCTGGCGCCGGAACTGGGCGCGCCGCAAGTCGACGCTGCCCTGGCCAACCTGGCGCAGTGGACCGAGGTGGTGGCAGATTCGTCGAGCGACGCGTACCACTGGGAAGTCGAGCGCCCGGTCGACAAGCGCGTGTTCCGCCCCGATTACCTGGCCAGCGATGCGCGGGCCGCCGAAGTACTCGAGCGGCGTGCCGTGCCAGTCAGCGTGGCGCCGGTGGAGCCGCGCTTCAAAACGTTTGTCGGCGGCGCGCAGCGCGGCCCGTTCACGGTGGCGGAACTGACAGCGCAGGCGGGGCGCGGCGAGATCGGTGCGGCCACGCGCGTCTGGGACATGCGCTGGGACCCGAAGACCGGCAAGTGGCAGACTGCTGGCGAGGTGGCAGTGCTGGCCGACCTGTTTGGCGGCGCCATTCCCGACCCCGACGACAGCATTCCCGATCCAGATTAAGAAAGTTTGACAGTGCAAAACACGTATCACTGCATCAATGCCACCTGCGCCCATGCCATGCCGCGGGTAGTCACATTCTGTCCGTACTGCGGCACACCGCAGCAGGGTGGGGCGGTGCGTCCGCGCACGCCGGTGATGGAAGACGCTACGGCGTTACCAGGTGGTGTCGCTGCCGCTGCTGCTGTCGAACAGACTGCGGTGCCGGCATCCGAACCGGCGCCCGTGTGGGCTGCACCGGAGGCGTCAACACCCCCGCCAAATTCACTGCCACCGCCAGTGGCGCCCCGTGCTGCGGCGCAGCCCAGTGCACCGCCACAACGCCCGCCGCTGCACTGGGGCTGGTGGCTGATCGGCCTGGGTGTGCTGTGGCTGGCCTGGGTCGCGGCACGTCCGGCGGCGCACAAGTTCGACACGCGCATCGATGCAGCCATCGCGCTGGCCCAGGACTGCAAGGGCAAGCAGGCGCAGATGGAGCTGATCGCATTACGCGCCACTCGCGCCACGCCGGCCCAGTTGCAGCGCTTGCAAACCGCATTGAACGCGGCCGCCACCGCGTGCGAGCGCAAGCGCGTGCGCGACAAAGCCTGGCTGGATGCCAGCAGCGCCATCGATGCCGCGCTGGCCGCGTCGGCACCGGAGAAAGCC
The DNA here is from genome assembly GCA_030853745.1 of Pseudomonadota bacterium. Classification (GTDB taxonomy): domain Bacteria; phylum Pseudomonadota; class Gammaproteobacteria; order Burkholderiales; family Burkholderiaceae_D; genus JALYUM01. Next base: position 41,605 of record JALYUM010000127.1, read on the forward strand.
CGCACCCGCCTGGCGACTTTCACGCGGCGCTGGGGCGAAGACGACGCCACGGCGGCGGCCAGGGCCCGTATCGATGCGGTGAAACGCGCGCCGCCAGTGCAGCCGTCTGCGCAGTCGACCGATTCTGCGAGCAATCTCATCGCCGAAGCCGAGCGTGACATCGGCCGTGGCAACTACAAGGGCGCGGTCGACAAGATGGAAACCTGCGTCAGCATGGTCGACGCCCGCAACCGCGACTGCATCGCCTTGAAAGCCAGGGCCGGGCGTTTGTATCAGGGTTTGTAACCGGGTCTGTAACAGAAGGACACACCTGCGCCGTGCGTGCCGGTGTATGCTGGTGGCAACATAACATCAGGAGAGCAGCATGAGTAACAAAACCCATTTGATGGCGGCGCTGCTGGCGCTGGCCGCCCTGGCTGGCTGCCAGCCCAAGCATGACAACGGCGCCCCCGGCCCCGCGCAACAGGCCGGCAAGGCCGTCGACGACGCGGGCGAAAAAATCGCCAAATCTCTCCATGCGCCAATCGACAAGGCCGAGGAAGCGAAACGCCAGATGGCAGCGGCAGGTGAAGAAACCAGGAAGCAGATCGCTGCCGCAACCGATGACGCGCGCGATGGCTTGAACAAGGCCACCGAGGAAGTCGGCAAGAAGGTCGAGCGCGCGGGCGAGAAGATCCAGCAGTCGGCGAAGTAGGCATTCCCCGCGAAGGCGTCCCCGCTGCGCGACGACTCCATCGCACGCATGCAACAACAACGAAGAACGCGTCAAGTAAATCCCGGCCTGAATGTGGAAACTTGAACGGGGGAATCGCCGCACACGCTCAATCATCGGTGCCATGGGCCCCCGCCTGCGCGGGGGATCAGCTCGCCGCCCTCAGCTCCGGCCAGCCGCCCAGTACCACCGACAAATCCACATGTCCCGCGCGCCAGGCCTGTTCGAGGTTTTCTTCGATCTGTTCCATCGACGTCTGTTCGAAATTGGCAAAGCCGTTCACGCCATATGCCCGGTTGCGGCCATGCGATTTGGCCAGGTACAGCGCCATGTCGACCAGGTTGACCGCGCGCTCCCACGGCAGCGGTGCGCCACCCGGATTCAAAGGGAACGGGGCGAAGCCGATCGAGACATTGGCAGCCAGCGTCTGGCCCTGGTAGTCGACGCTGCAGCCGGCAATGCCGCTCAATACGCGCCGCGCCACGTCATCCAGGCCGCTCCTTGGAATGGCCGGCAAGAAGGCCAGAAACTCCTCGCCGCCCCAGCGCACGATCATGTCGGTTTCGCGCAGGATGTCGCCCAGTGCCGCCGAAATCATCTTCAGCACGGCGTCGCCGGCAGCGTGGCCATGGCCATCGTTGATGTGCTTGAAATGGTCGACGTCGAGCAGGAACAATGCGCCCACCAGCTCTTCGCCCGACGTGCCCACGCCACGCTTTTCGTTGATGACGAAGCTGCGCATGAAATCCTGGAAGTGGCGCCGGTTGTACAGGCCGGTCAATGGATCGCGCACGCTTTGCTGCTTCAATTCGAGGTTTTTTACCTGCAGCTGGGCGTTGGCGTGACGGACCTTGTTGTACAAAATGCCGACGATCGCCGCGGCCATGCTGAACACCGCGGCCAGCAGCCACCAGATGCGCTGCTGCAGATTGCGGTTTTCGAGCTCCGTGCTTTTCACCTGATTTTCGCGGCGCAGCAGCTCGATCTGGCGTTCCTTGCGGTCGCCTTCGTATTTGGCCTGCAGCTCCATCATGGCTTTCTGGCGGCGCTTTTCAAACAGTTCGTTCGACAGCTTGCGTTCACGGTGATAGGCCGACACCGCGCCTTCCAGGTCGCCGGCGCGCTCCAGCGCCATGCCATATTCGGCCAGCACTTCCTGCAAGTCCGGCTTGTTATTGGATTTTTCAAAGGTGGCCAGACCTTCCTCGAAACTGCGCTTGCCCTCGGCCAGGCGGCCCATGCCCAGGTACGCCTGGCCGGCATTCACGCGTGCGGTCGCTTCCAGGCGCAGATCGCCAATGGCATGCGCTTCGGTGATCACCTGCTGCGCATAGCGCAGTGCCTGCGGATATTTGTGGGCCTTCAGGGCGCTGTCCGACAGGTTCGACAAGGTATACGCCACCATCGCAGTGGCGCCGATCTTGCGTTCCAGTTGCAGTGCCTCGAGCAGCGCGGCTTCCGCGCGGGCGGGCTGGCCGGAGTCGATGGCCAGCCCGTATTCGGCACTGCGCAACGTGGCCACGCGGCCCGGCGAATCGCTCATTTCGGCAAAGGGCATGGCTTCGGCCAGCGCCGCAAAACCCTTGTCGTACTCGCGCATCTTGTTGTACAGCTTGGCCAGCGAATTGAGCGCCATGACCATGTTCACCGGCTGGCCGTCCACGCGCGCGCGCGCCGCCGCCGATTCGATCCGTGTCAGCGCCATCGGGAAATTGCCTTCTTCCGCATACGCGTCGCCCGACGTGATCGCCACGCGGATTTTCAGGCCGTTGTCGCTGGTGCCGTTGGCGATTTTTTCGCTTTCCCACACCAGCTTGTGCGACGCAGTCTGCTCGCCCATTGCGTAGACGACATAGGCTTTTTGCAGCAAGCCATTGGCCAGCGCGATGTCGTTGTTGTTCTGGCGCGCCAGCACGATCAGCTCGTCGCAAATGGCCAGCGCCTGCTGGTGCTGGCCAATTTTCATGCGCGCCTGGCACATCTGCGCCAGAAACTCGGCCTTTTCCCCGATGGCGGCGGCACGTGCCTCGGGTTCGAGTTGCAGCAAGGTGTCGAGCGCCTTGTCCGGCACGAAGCGGCCCAGTTCGCGCAAATCTTCCAGCCGCGCCTGCAGCGGCGTGGCGGCCGGCTGCGTATGCGCCAACCCGGCTGCCGCCCACGCCAGACACAACGACACTGCCAGGAGGCTGCGTCGAAGAAGTGGACGGTGGGTCGGGGCTTTCCGCATAGTGATTCCAGAATGGCAGAGCCGGGTAGCTTTGCGCGTGCCGCTTATTATAGAGTTGTTGCAGAACGGAAAGATCAAGCTGTCCGATTTTGGCTACAAAAAAACACTATTTTTTAGCCACTGGCGACGCCGCATGCAACGGTTGCCATCAGCTTTTAACCTGTCCTTACAAACTTTGGCCGTGTGGCGTTTTTAGACTGTCAACTGTTGCAACATGTACAAGCGCTGGTAGATGCCATCGTCGATCTGCATCAGCGCCTCGTGCGGTCCGGCCTCGGCAATGCGACCGTGATTGAGCACGATGATGCGGTCGGCGTCGCGGATGGTCGACAGGCGGTGGGCGATGGCGATCACCGTGACCCGGCCGCGCAATTCGTTCAGCGCTTCCTGGACAATCTGTTCGGTCTGGCTATCGATGTGCGAGGTTGCTTCGTCGAGCAGCAGAATGCGCGGCTCGCCCGCCAGTGCGCGCGCGATCGCAATCAGCTGCTTCTGGCCGGTCGACAGGCGCGACCCGCCTTCACCCAGTTCGGTGGCATAGCCCTGTTCGAGCGCGCAGATAAAATCGTGGGCGTGCGCCGCGCGCGCTGCGGTGTCGATCTGCGCATCGGTCAAGCCGCGTCCCATGTCGATGTTTTCGCGCGCGCTGGCAGCGAGCAGGAACGGGTCTTGCGGCACCAGCCCCACTTCGGCGCGGAAGCGCGCATTGCCGATCGATGCCAGCGGTTCGCCCAGCATCGCAATGCTGCCGCTGTCGGCGTTGTAGTAGCGCAGCAGCAGCGACAGCAGCGTCGATTTGCCGCTGCCGGTGTGGCCGACGATGCCGAAGAAGGCGCCTTGCGCGATATCGAGCGACAGCCCATGCAGCACCGGCTGGCCCGGCACATACGCAAACACCACGTCTTTCATGCAGACGGCCGGCGCATCGACGTGTCCCTTCGGCGCCGGACCATCCCGGTCCGCGCCGTGTTCGGTGGCGCCGGGTTCATCGAGCAGGGCCGCCACGCGCGCGGTGGCCACAACCGCCTGCTGCAAGCCGCTGAACTGCATCGTAATCTGGATCATCGGCTCGACCACGCGGGCGATGTAGCTGACGAATGCGTACAGCACGCCGACTTCGACGGCGTTCATTTCGCGCAGTCCAAAACTGAACAGCACCACCGCCAGCAGCACCACGTTGAGCATGTCGAGGGCAGGGCGCAGCAAAAACGCATTCGCGCGCAGTTCGGCCAGACGAGCAACGTAATGCTGCTGGTTGGTGCCGCCGAAGCGGGCTGCAAACCGGCCGGCGGCGTTATTCGCCTGCAGCACACTCATGCCGCCGATCGATTCGGCCATTTGCCCATTGATGTCGCTGCGCAGCGCCCGCGCGCGCGTGACCGCCGGCGCCGACAGACGCTGGTACAGCCAGACGATGCCCACCACGGCCGGCACCAAACATAGCACGATCAGCATCAGGCGCCAGTCCAGATACGCCATCGCGATCATTGTGCCCACCAGGACGATGCTGCTGTCCAGGATCACGAACAGCACCTGGATGTAGAGCGTTTTGACGGCCTCGGTATCGTTGGTGACCCGGCTGACCAGCTGGCCCGTGATGGCACGGTCGAAGAACGCCATCGGCAGGCGCAGCACGTGGCCGAACACCCATTCGCGCAGGCGCTGCACCGAGCGCATGGCCAGGCCCGACAGACGCACCAGCTGCAGGTAGCGCAGCCATGACGCAATCCAGCCCGAGACCAGCAGGCCGCCCAGCAGCATGGCCATGCGCGGTACGTCGAGGTGGCGCGGCAGCAGGTGATCGTCAATCAGGGATTTACCCAGCAACGGGCCCAAAACTTCCAGGCCGGCCGCGAGGATCAGCCAGAAAATGGCCCAGCCCAGGTGGCGCGCATCGGGGCGGGCGGCGCGGGTGAGCAGGCGGGCGGCCTGGCGCATCGGCGTCACGGCGGGCTTAAGTTCGTTCAGTTCATGCATGTCTGTCAGGTCAGATGGCATCGAGGCTGGCCTCCAGTTGTTGATAGCGCCACTGGCTGGCGTACCAGCCGTCTCTTGCCAGCAATTCTTCGTGGCTGCCGGTTTCTTCAACCCGGCCAGCCTGCAGCACAATGATCAGGTCGGCATTGACCACCGACGACAGCCGGTGGCTGGCAATGATGGCCGACAGGCCGGGACGTTCGCGCCGCAGTTCGGCCAGGTGGTCGAGGATGCGCGTTTCGGTGCCGGTGTCGACTGCCGACAAAGCGTCGTCCAGCAGCAGCAGGGTCGATGCGGCCAGCAGCGAACGGGCAATCGCCACGCGCTGGCGCTGGCCGCCCGACAGGGTCACGCCTTTCTCGCCGACCGGGGTGTCGTAGCCTTCCGGGAAGCGCAGGATGTCGTCGTGGATGGCTGCCATGCTGGCAGCGTGCTCGATCTGAGCGCGCGTCGCGTCGGGCCGCGCCAGTGCGATGTTCTCGGCGATTGTCGCGGAAAACAAAAACGATTCCTGCGGCACCCAGCTGATGGCCGCGCGCAGCGTCTCCAGCGTGTACGCGTTCAACGGCTGGCCGCCCCAGCTTGCCGTGCCTTGCTGCGGCGTGGCCTGGCGCAGCAGCACGCGCAGCAGGGTCGATTTGCCGGAACCGGTGGGGCCCACCAGGCCCAGGGTGCGGCCCGGCTGCAGCGCCACGCTGACGTCATCGAGTGCAGGATGGCTCTGGCCTGCATAGGCAAAGCGCACGTGTTCGAGCGCCAGCGGACCGGGGGCGATCGCCGTCAATGTGCCGTGGTCGTCGACCGACAGCGGCGCATCGAGCAGCGGCTGCAGGCGCTGCAGCGCTGCCTTGCCGCGCTGGATCAGCGACAGCACCCAGCCGCACGCAAACATCGGCCAGATCAACTGGCCCAGGTACATCGTAAAACTGGTCAACGCGCCGATGGTCAGTTGCTGCTGCCAGACCAGGTAGCCGCCCAGGCCCAGTGTCAACGCACTGGCTGCCGTCAGGGTCAGGCCGACGGCCGGCTCGTACGCAGCCTCCCACTTTTGCGCGGTCAGCGAACTGGCGGCGGCGCCCGCAGCGAGCACGCTGAACTGCTTGCTGCTGCGCTCTTCCAGACCCAGCGCGCGCAGCGTGCGCACGCCGGACAACGCTTCCTGCACGTGGTCGTTCAGTTGCGCAAAGCGCGTCAGCGAATCGGTGGCGGCCACGTGGATGTGGCGCGAGATATACCAGAACGCTGCGGCCATCACGGGGAACGGCAGCAGCGCGATGGCGGCCAGGCGCCAGTCCACGCCCAGCACCATGATCCCCAGCACCATGACCAGCGTGAGACTGCCATCGAAACCGGCCAGCATCGCTTCGCCGGCAGCCATTTCGATGGCGTCGATATCGTTGGTGGCCAGCGCCATCAGGTCGCCGGTGCGCTGCTGCTGATAAAACGCCGGCCCCTGCCGCGTCAGACGCGCGTACAAACGCGTGCGCAGTTCGACGCCGAGTTGATAGGCCGCCGCGTACAGCCGCATGCGCCAGCCGACCCGCAATACATAAATGGCCACGCCGAGCGCAAGCAATTCGCCCAGCTTCCGCAGCAGCGCGTCGCGGTCCAGCGCATGCGCCGCCAGGCCGTCGATGGTGGCGCCCACCGTGCGCGGCACCCAGACCGTGCAGACGGCAACGCCGACCAACATGAAAGCCGACGACACATAGGCGTGCCAATGGCGGCGCACAAAGCCGCCGATGAGACGCGATAAACTCATTCCAACATCCTTGAAGTGAAGCGCCCGCCAATGCCAAAGCGGGCCGAAGCCCGCTAATTTACGCTGTTTGGCCGCATCATGTTGCCGGCCATGCGTTCCAGGGTCAGCGCTTGCGGCTGCCTTTCGGTGCAGCGCCGCTGCTGCGCTTCGCTGGCGCCGGGGTAATGGCGGGGGTGGGCACAGGTCCGTCCGGTGGCATCGGTGACGCCGCCGGATGCGGCGTGTCGACCGGCGCGGCGACAACCTTGCTGACTGCCCTGGCGATTGGCTTCGGCTTGGCAATGCTCACCGGGGCCGGCACCGGATCTGTTTCGCCCAACGGATGCGCGCTGGCCAAAACGGCTGGTGCGGCAGGGACAGGGTCTGGCGTGGCAAGTACAGGTGCAGGGACAGGGTCTGGCACGGCAGGTGCAGCGTCTGCCACCGGCTGGCTGACGATTACCGGCGCTGCGGTAACGATGTGATCTTCAGGTGCAGGTGCAGGTGCAGGTGCAGGTGCAGGTGCCGATGCCGGTTCAGGTACGGTCGCCGCAGCGGGTGCGGATTCAGGTGCTGGCGCAGCCGCAGTCGCCGGCTTGTCCGCAATCTCGAACAGTTTGCGGCTGTAGGTCATGGCGGCTTCGATCTGCTGCTGCGACTGGGCGGTCAGCGCCAGCAAATCGCGCGGATCGCGCGCTGCTGCCAGCTGGCGCACGGCGCCGGAAGTCTGGTCCAGTGCAGTACGGGTGGCGGCCATGTTCAGCGCCAGGATGCGCTCGGCGTTGTCGAAAGCGCGGGCGGTAAACTGCTGGAAAAAATCGAGTTGCTGTTGAAGTTGCTGCCGATTCGCTGCCGAAGCTTTGTCTGGAGGTGTCATGCCGGTTCCTTTTGATGGTATATGACGCACTGCAATATCGCCACGAGTGTAACGAGGATCGGCAGCGATGAAAAGCGAAACTTGATCGCTAACTTCTTGCATCTTGGCATTAAAACCGGTGATGCATAGGCTAAGCCGAACCGGCTACAATTGTGTCACCTCATTCAAGGAGTGTGCATGGACCTCGTCATTCGCAACGCCACGCTGCCCGACGGGCGCCGCCACCAGGACATCGCGGTTGCGAGCGGCCGCATCGCTGCCGTCGTAGAACGCCTGCCGGTACGCGGCGCGCGCGAAATCGACGCCGCCGGCGATCTGGTCACGCCGCCGTTCATCGACGCCCATTTTCACATGGACGCCACCCTCAGTTACGGCCTGCCGCGCGTCAACGGCTCCGGCACGCTGCTCGAAGGGATTGCGTTGTGGGGCGAGCTGAAACCCGACCTGACCCAGCAAGCGCTGGTCGCGCGTGCGTTGCAGTATTGCGACTGGGCCGCGGCGCGCGGTCTGCTGGCGATCCGCACCCATGTCGATATCTGCGACGACCGCCTGCTGGCAGTCGAGGCGCTGCTTGACGTCAAGCAGCAGGTGGCGCCCTACATCGACATGCAGCTGGTGGCGTTTCCGCAGGACGGCATCCTGCGCAGCCCCACCGCCTTCGCCAACCTGCAGCGCGCCATCGGCATGGGCGTCGATGTGGTGGGTGGCATTCCGCATTTTGAGCGCACGATGGCGCAGGGCGCCGAATCGGTGAAGCTGCTGTGCGAATTCGCGGCCGAGCGCGGACTGCGCGTGGATATGCATTGCGACGAGTCGGACGACCCCATGTCGCGCCACATCGAAACGCTGGCTTACGAAACGCAGCGCCTCGGTTTGCAGGGACGGGTTGCCGGCTCGCACCTGACGTCGATGCACTCGATGGACAATTACTATGTCAGCAAACTGCTGCCGCTGATCGCGGAATCCGGTGTGGCCGCGATTGCCAACCCGCTCATCAACATCACGCTGCAAGGCCGCCATGACACGTATCCAAAACGGCGCGGCATGACGCGCGTGCCGGAATTGATGGCGGCCGGCGTCGACGTGGCGTTTGGCCACGACTGTGTGATGGACCCGTGGTATGGCCTCGGCTCCGGCGACATGCTGGAGGTGGCGCACATGGGCCTGCACGTGGCGCAGATGACGGGGCAGGACGCGATGCACGCATGTTTTCTTGCCGTGACCGAGACGCCCGCGCGCATTCTCGGGCTGGAAGGATATGGCCTGGCGGTCGGCTGTCACGCCGATTTCGTGCTGCTCGATGCAGGCAGCACGGTGGAAGCGATCCGCCTGCGTGCGGCGCGGCGGGCGGTGGTGCGCCGCGGCGTGGTGATCAGCGAGGCACCGCGCGGCGCAGCGACGCTGAATATTCCGGGACGCCCGGATGCCGTCAATTTCAGGCTGGGCCGATGAAAATTACCGAAACATCCAGGCTGGTTCTGCGCACCGCCAGGGTCGACGACGCCCCGTTCTACCTGGCGCTGGTCAACGACCCGGACTTCATCACGCACATCGCCGACCGCAATCTGCGCACCATCGAAGCGGCGCGCCAGGCGCTCATCGACGGCCCCATCGCGATGCAGCAGGCGCGCGGCCACGCGATGTACGTCGTCGCACTAAAGGACGGCACGCCGATCGGCATGAGCGGCCTGATCAAGCGTGACGCGCTGCCCGACGTCGACATCGGCTACGCTTTTCTGGCGGCCTACCGCGGCCACGGTTACGCCCATGAGGCTGCGTGCGCCGTCCTGCAGCATGCCCGCGCGCTCGGCTTTGAACGCATCATGGCCATCACGTCGCAGGACAATGCCGCCTCGATTCACCTGCTGGAAAAATGCGGCCTGCGGTTTCAGGGCGTGCAAGCCATCGCACCTTATACGACCGCCAGCAATGTCTACCTGGCCGAACTCTCCGTGCCGGACGCACCGTAAAGTACTTGCTACAATCGCATCCACAGCAGTATTCATCGCGGCTGGTTGTGGCAGATCGCATCGAGAAAAGGCAGGCCGCAGTGGCGCAAACAATGACACAACAATTTCATCCCCGGGCGGCCGGTCTCTACTTTTTTGAAGGTGGCGGCGAGATGGGCGCGCTGATGCGCGGCTTCGACTGGGCGAGCCATCCAATGGGTCCGCCCGGCGCCTGGCCGTCCCTGTTGAAATCGACGCTGCGCATGGTCCTGACCAGCCAGCACCCGATGTTCATCTGGTGGGGCGACAATCTGTTCCAGTTCTATAACGATGCGTACCGCGCCACGCTGGGGCCGGAGCGCCATCCGGCTGCGCTGGGCCAGCGCGGCAGCGAATGCTGGGCCGAAGTATGGCGCCTGGTGGCGCCGCAAATTGCGTATGTCATGACCGGGCAGGGCGCGACATGGAGCGACAAGGCGATGGTGCCGCTGACACGGCACGGCCAGCGCGAAGAAGTATGGTGGAATTACGGCTACACCCCGATGGAAGACGACGCCGGCGTGCATGGCGTGCTCGTGGTGTGCTCGGACGTGACGGAAGAAGTGCGCTCGCGCGACATCCTCAAGCAGTCGTATGTGAATGTCGTCGACTCGATGGAGGAAGGCCTGGCCGTCATTCAAATCCACGTCGATGCCTCCAACAAGCCGGTCGACTATGCCTTCCTCGAAGTCAATCCGGCCTTCGAGCGGCATACGGGGCTGGTCGATCCGGTCGGCAAAACCGCGCGCGAACTGGTGCCCGATCTGGAAAAGCGCTGGTTCGAAATGTACGGCAAAGTCGCACTGACCGGAGAGTCGATCCGTTTCACCGAAGGTTCCGAGACAATGAACCGCTGGTTCGATGTCTACGCCATCCGGGTCGGGCCGGCCGGCGACAGGAAGGTGGCGGTCATGTTTCGGGACATCTCCGAACGCACCCGCATCGAGCAGGCGTTTCGCGATGCCGACCGGCGCAAGGACGAATTTCTCGCCATGCTGGCGCACGAGCTGCGCAACCCGCTGGCGCCAATTGCCGCTGCTGCCGAACTGCTGCAACTGTCCGGTGGCGACGCGCACCGCGTCCAGCAGGCCAGCGCCGTCATTGGCCGGCAGGTACGCCATATCAGCGGTTTGATCGACGATCTGCTGGACGTTTCGCGCGTCACGCGCGGCATGATCCCGCTCGATAAAGTACGCACCGACGTCAAACACGTGGTGGCCGATGCGATCGAACAGGTGCGCCCGCTGCTGGAAAGCCGCGGCCATTGCCTGACGGTGCAGACGCCAGCTGCGTCGGCATGCGTCACGGGCGACCCGAAGCGGCTGGTGCAGGTGGTCGCCAATTTACTCAATAACGCTGTCAAGTACACGCCGCACGGCGGCGACATCGCGCTGGTGCTCGATGTGGTTGACGACGATGTGACGCTGGTCGTCGACGACAACGGCATCGGCATGACCGCCGACGTGCTGGCGCGCGCGTTCGACCTGTTTGCACAGGCTGAACGCGAAGCCGACCGCGCCCAGGGCGGCCTGGGGATCGGCCTGGCGCTGGTCAAAAGCCTGGTCGAACTGCATGGCGGCGATGTCAGTGCCGGCAGCGGCGGCCTGGGGCAGGGCAGCCGTTTTACCGTCAACCTGCCACGCCTGCACGACGATGAACGGCACGCCGATCCTTCCGGCGCCGGTCTTGACGACCGCGCCGATGTAGCTTCGGTGCTGCAAGTCATGGTCGTCGACGACAATGTCGACGCCGCCGATATGCTGGCCATGTTCGTCGAAACCATGGGCCACCGTGTCGTCATCGAACACGACTCGTCGCGGGCACTGGCGCGCCTGAACGCCTTTCACCCGCACGTTTTTCTGCTCGATATCGGCCTGCCCGACATGGACGGCTACGAACTCGCGCGCCGCATCCGCGCCAATCCCGCGGTGGCAGGAGCTTTGCTTGTCGCGGTGACCGGTTACGGCGATGAGCAGGCCAGGCGCCAGGCCACGGCAGCCGGCTTCGATCGCCACTTCGTCAAGCCGCTCGACACCGACAGCCTGCTGGCGCTGCTCGACGAGGCCCGCACTGCATTACAAGGAGAATCATCATGACCCGTTCATTCGATGCCATTGGCATGCTTGGCTTTGACGTATTTGGCACTGTTGTCGACTGGCGTACCGGCGTTGCACGCGCATGCGCGCCGTTTTTACAGGCCCACGGCATCGCGGCCGATCCGTTGACCTTTGCCGACGCGTGGCGCGCGCAATACCAGCCGGCCATGGAAGAAGTGCGCAGCGGGCGCCGGCCATGGGTCAAGCTCGATGTGCTGAACCTGGAAAACCTGCAGCGCGTGCTGGCCAGTCATGGCGTCGATCCGGGCGATGTGCCGTTCGTGCAGCTCGAGATGCTGAACCGCTGCTGGGAACAGCTCGATCCGTGGCCTGACTCGGTGGCAGGTTTGCTGCGCCTGAAGCGGCGCTTTGCCATCGCGCCAATTTCAAACGGCCACATCGCCGGCATGCTGCGCCTGGCGCGCTACGGCGGCTTGCCGTGGGATGTCATCCTCGGCGCCGAGATCGCCCGTACCTACAAGCCGCAGCCCGCGGTGTACCTGGACGCCAGCGAGGCAGTCGGGCTGGCGCCGATGGAAGTGTGCATGGTCGCCGCCCACAATAACGACCTGGCTGTCGCGCGCCATCTCGGCCTGGCCACCATTTTCGTGTGCCGTCCGCAGGAGCATGGGCCGCAGCAAACGACCGACCTGGCGCCGGAGCAGCACTGGGACATGGTGGCCACCAGCCTGCTGGACGTGGCGGACGCCCTCGATTGCTGAGCGCGTGCATAATTTGAGGCGTCTTATCTCACTTTTCAAGGATTCCTCATGCGCCTGCTGATTGCCCTCATTTTCCCGTGGCTGACTTTTTTCACCATCGGCCGCCCGATCGCCGGCGTCATCTGCCTGATTCTGCAAATTACGTTGATCGGCTGGCTGCCCGCGACCATCTGGGCTGTCTACGCGCTCAGCCAGTACAAGACCGACCAGAAGATCGCCAACGCGATGCGCTGACGGTGGCCAGGATGGCCGGGTAACGCTGCGGGCGACGTTCTAAGCGGGCAAATTTGATGCAGATCAAGGATTTTATTGGCTTGCATTTTTACAATTCCGGTCAATCATTCAGCCGGAATTGCCCATGTCTTCTGCTTACGTTTCCTTCGATGCGCCGCTGCTGCGCAAGCTGGCCCGCCCAGGCCCGCGCTACACCTCGTATCCCACGGCCGACCGCTTCCAGTCGCAATTCGGCTACCACGACTACCTTGCCGCAGTCGCCGGGCGGCGCCTGCACAACAGCGCCAAACCGCTGTCGCTGTACGTGCACATCCCGTTTTGCGCATCGATCTGCTACTACTGCGCCTGCAACAAGATCGTCACGCGCCAACCTGACAAAGCTGCCATCTACCTCGCTTACCTGAAGCGCGAAATCACGATGCAGGCGTCGCTTTTCGCCGGCATGAACCGCGTCAACCAGCTGCACCTGGGCGGTGGCACGCCGACCTACTTGTCGGACGCGCAGATGGAAGAACTGATGGCGCACCTGCGCCGCCACTTCGTCTTCGCGCCCGATGCAGAAGGGGAGTATGCGATCGAAGTCGACCCGCGCACCGTGACGCTTGACCGCATTGCCAGCCTGCGCCGGCAAGGTTTCAATCGCCTGAGCCTGGGCGTGCAGGATTACGACAATGAGGTGCAACGCGCTGTCAACCGTGTCCAGCCCGAAGCGCAAACCCGGGCCATCCTCGATGCAGCGCGCGCCAATGGCTACCGCTCGGTGAACATCGACCTGATGTACGGCCTGCCGAAACAGACGATGGCGAGCATGGCGCAGACACTCGACAAAGTGATCGAGGCCGATCCCGACCGCATCGCCTTGTACCACTATGCCCACATGCCGGAGCTGTTCAAGCCACAGCGCTTGATTCATGACGCCGACATGCCGTCCGCGGAAGTGAAGCTTGCCATGCTGGGCCTGGCGATCGCGCGCTTGCAGGATGCCGGCTACGTGTATATCGGCATGGATCATTTTGCCAGGCCGCACGACGAACTCGCCGTGGCCCAGCGCCAGGGCCGGCTGCACCGCAATTTTCAGGGCTATTCGACGCATCCCGGCGCCGACATCGTCGCCTTCGGCGTGTCGGCCATTGGCGCTGTAGCCGCTACCTACAGCCAGAACGCCAAGCACCTGGCAGCCTACTATGCGGGCATCGATGCCCGCCAGCTACCGATCGAGCGCGGCGTGGCATTGACGATCGACGACGCGTTGCGGCGCGCGCTGATCGGGCGTTTGATGTGTGATTTTGCGTTGCCGATCGCGGCCTTCGAGCAAGCCTGGCCGATCGTGTTTGCCGATTATTTTGTGCGTGAACTGGCCGCGTTGGCTGCCCTGCAAACCGAGGGCCTCGTCACGGTGACGCCGGACGCGCTCACGGTCACGTCAAAAGGGCGCATGCTGATCCGGAATATCTGCATGGTGTTCGACCGCTACCTGGCCCCGGTCACGCCAGCGGGCTGCACTGCTCCGTGCCCGCCGCCAGCGCCTGCAAGCGCGGCGTATCGAGCAGCGTACAAGCTCGCCTGGTCACTGCCAGCAGACCCAGCTTTTTGAAGCGCGCCAGCAAACGGCTGATGCTCTCGATGGTCAGCCCCAGGTAATTGCCGATCTCTTCGCGCGACATGCGCAGCTGGAATTCGGTCGACGACAAGCCGCGTGCGGCGTAGCGCGTCGCCAGGTTGGTGAGAAACACCGCGAAGCGCTGTTCTGCGCGCATATTCCCAAGCAGGAGCATGACGTTTTGATCGCGCGTGATTTCGCCGCTCATGATGCGGTGAAAATGACGCAGCAAGACCGGCACCTGCCCGAACAGGCTTTCCAGTGCATCGAATGGAATTTCGCACACCTCGCTGTCTTCCAGCGCCACCGCATCGCACTGGTGCCGTTCAGTGCCGATGGCGTCCATGCCGAGCAGTTCTCCGGCCATCTGGAACCCGGTAATCTGCTGGCCACCGCCGGCATTGACCTGGCACGTTTTGAAGTGACCGAAACGAATCGCGTACAGCGAGCGGAATGGCGCATCCATCTGGTACAGGCGCTCGCCGGCGGCCACGCGGCGGCGCCTACCAATCACCTGGTCGAGGCGCGCCATGTCGCCGTCGGACAGACCCATCGGCAGGCAGAGCTGGTGCATGCTGCAGGCGGCGCAGCCGGCTTTGATGGCGATGGTTGTCGGGACTGTCTCCATTACTGTTTCGTGCTCCCCCACGGGAAAAACCAGGCCAATGGTTTTTCAACTCTTGCTGCCCACGATTTTTCGTTGTGGGTGCCACCGTCGGCGGTGTAAAACAGCAGGTCGCGGTTCAATTGGTAACCCTGTTTCACAAGCGCGTCGCGCATCAGCGTGGTGTCAGGCAGGCCGTCGTCCCGCGTGCCGGCGTCCAGATAAAGCTTCACGGGCACGCGCGGTTGCGGCTTCGTGATCAGGGCTTTGTCGTTCCACCAGAACGAGCCGGACATCGCACCGGCTTTCGAGAACAGGTCCGGATATTTTTGTGCAATTCCCAGTGAGGCGAGCGCGCCCAGCGAGGAACCCATGATGGCGGTGTTCTCTTTATTTGGTAGCGTGCGGTAGGTCTTGTCGATGTACGGCTTCACGGTATCGACGATAAAAGCGCCGTACGCATCGAGCTTGCCGCCACCGTATTTCGCGTCGCAGCAAGGCGTGTATTCGGGAATGCGGTCGGGTGTGTTGTCGATGCCGACCACGATGACTTCTTCCATCACGCCGGTGGCGACCAGGCGGTTGACGGTTTCATCGATGCCCCATTCGACGCCATAGGCCGCCGTCTTCGCATCGAACAGGTTCTGGCCGTCGTGCATGTACAGGACGGGATAGCGCTTGGCGCTGTTTTCGCCGTATGAGGCAGGCAGGAAGACGCGCAGCGCGCGCGTGTTGTGCAGCTGGGGCGAGGCGAATTTGTCGACGACGACGACTTTGCCGAATGGCGCGCCAAAGAATGGATAGACATCGACGGTGGCGCCGGCTTTGGCCTGGTACACGCCACCTATCGATACCTTGTCGTCGTTCAGCGCCGGCTTGAAACTGACATCGCCCGTCGCATCGGGCCAGGTGTAGATCCAGATGCCGGCGGATTCCCTGGTCGCTGCAGCACCTTTCGACCAGGTGGCAGGCGCCTTGTCGGCGCGAATGGTGATGCTGTCGCTGGTGGCGTAGTGGACGCGGACTGTGGTGGCGTGGGCGGCGGTGGCTGCCAGCGCAGCGGTGAGCAAGCAAAAGCGGAGGAGGGACATGGCGGTTTCGGTGGAGCGAAAGGGCCATTTTAACTTGCGCGACTTAAGCGGGGTGTCGGGCGTCGAGGTACTGCATGGGTGGTATGGGGTGAAGCCGTAATGCTCGCCATTGGCGAGCCCGACCCCCTGCCTGCGCCGGGGTGACGGCTTTTGGTTCAACGATGCTGAATACGTCATTCCCGCGCAGGCGGGACGCCATACCACACCTCCGTCAGTTCAATTCCAGCACCACCGCCGACCGCGCCGGCAGCTTTACTTCCGTGCGCAGGTCGAAGCGCTGGCCGGTCAGCACATCGACGCCGCCCGTCACGCCCTTCAACATCTCATGAAAGCGCGCCGCCGGCAGCACTTTTTCGGTCGGGTTGTTATTCAGCGCGACCATCACTTTTTTGGTACCGTCGTAGCGGAAGTAGATATAGGTGTTCTGCTCTGCGCCGTAATGCATCGTCTTCCCGTGATGGATCACCGGCTGCGTCTTGCGCCAGTTGACCAGCTTCTTGACGAACGCCTGCGCCTCGGCCTCTTTTGCACCCAGATTGCGGCCCGTGAAAGCGTCGACCGCATCGCCCTTCCAGCCACCCGGAAAATCGGTGCGGTAGCTTGAATCGTTGCGCTCTTTCGTCGAGCTGGTCATCAGGATTTCATCGCCGCTGTAGAACTGCGGGATGCGCGGCATCGTCATCAGGAACACGATGTCCATCTTGAACTTGCCGATATCTTCGCCTACCACGCTGTAGATGCGCGACGTGTCGTGGTTGCCCGCAAAAACCACCAGGTTGCCGGCATTCGGGTACAGGTAATCGAGCGACAGCGTTTCATACACGTCGTTGAAGACGTTGTTTCCGGTGGTGTCGGCCAGCGCAGTGCGCATTACTTCGGTCATCGGAAAATCCATCATGCTCGGCATTGAGCTGACATAACCGTCGGCATTGACTTTGCCCTTCTGCCAGTGCGCCACCACCGCCGGCTGCTTGTGCCACTCTTCACCGACCATGTTCAGGTGCGGGTATTCGGCCATCACACGGCGCGTGTAATCGGTTAAAAACGCGCTGTCGGAATAGCCGAAGGTGTCGATGCGCAGGCCGCTCAAGCCGGCATTCTCGATCCACCAGATATTGTTTTGAATGAGGTAGTTGGCGACGAACGGATTGGACTGGTTCAGGTCCGGCATCTGCGGCGCGAACCAGCCGCGGGTGAAGTTTTCCTTGTCCTCCTGCGCGGCGTACGGGTCCTGCACCGAGACGCGATGGTGTTCGGTCGGGACGAATTTGCCGCTGTAGTTGATCCAGTCGGCAGTCGGCTTGTCCTTCATCCACCAGTGGCCGCTGCCGATATGCGACAGCACCACGTCCTGGATCAGGCCCACGC
>JALYUM010000160.1 GCA_030853745.1 Pseudomonadota bacterium
GGGATGATCCGGCGCGGCGCTTTTTTGTCATGCGTTGTCGCGTTTAACGGTGATGGAAACCACCCCGTCCACCACCACGACCCCAGCCGCCGCCGCCGTGACCCCAGCCACCGCCGTGGCCCCAGCCACCGCGATGACCGCCCCAGCTGTTGCCGAAGTTGAAGCCGAGGCCGATCGACACCGGTGGATACCAGAACGGATCGTACAGATACGGGCTTGGTGCATACACTGGCGTTGGCATGTACACCGGCTGGCTTACATATACCGGCGCGCTAGCATAAACTGGCGCGGGAGCATAAGTGATGTCGGATGTGGTGACCGTGCCAGCATCGCCGGTGCGCGCACCTGTACCGGGCGCGACTGGTGTGACAGAAACGACTTGCCATCCGTTCGGGTCGGTCTGGCCCACGGGACGGCTGCCGTAATACGCCGGGCCCGGAGGGGCGACGGCACAACCACCGAGGGCGGCGGCTGCAATAATGAGCAAAAGTTTTTTCATGACGGTTCTCCTGATATATCGATCATAAGAACATTTGAAAATTTGTGCTGCGCGATTACAGATTTTTACATTCACTAGCGTACGTGAAACGTTTCACTTGCCGGATCAGCTTTCCTGCAGGATAGTCAACAGTGCATCGAGTCCGCAGAAATTGAGTGCCACACTGGCGTGGGCGCGCACCACCGGTTTGGCGCGGAAGGCCACCGACAGGCCGGCAATCGACATCATCTGCAGATCATTGGCGCCATCGCCCATGACGATGGCCTGCTGCGGCGAGATGCCCAGTTCTGCGCAGACACGCTCCACCGTGTGCTTTTTCTCCGCCGCATCGACGATACCGCCAAGCACTTTGCCGGTGAGTTTGCCGTCGCGAATTTCGAGCACGTTTGCATGCGCGTAGTCGAGGCCGAGGCGTTCCTGCAGGCGCTCGGTGAAAAACGTGAATCCGCCCGACACCAGCAGCGTCTTCAACCCGGCGGCCTTGACGCCGGCCAGCATGGTTTCAGCGCCGGGAGACAAGCGCAGGCGCTCGTCGTACACCCGTTCCAGCGCAGCGGCATCGAGCCCTTCCAGCAGCGCCACGCGGCGCGTCAGGCTGGCACTGAAATCGAGCTCGCCGCGCATCGCGGCCTCGGTAATGTCGGCTACCTGCGCCTTCAGGCCATGCATATCGGCAATTTCGTCGATGCATTCGATGGTGATGAGCGTGGAATCCATGTCCATTGCCACCAGTTTGAAGTCGGCCAGCGTGCGTCCAGCAGCAATGAACGTGGCATCCACGCCGGCCGCGAAAGCGGCCAGCGAGATGGCCGCGCGCACGCGGTCGCTGGTATCGACATCCTCGGCACGTACCGCATGCTCGCCCAGCGTGACAATGCGTGCCGGGTCGGCAATTGCGGCAATCTGCGCCAGATGGTCGGAGGGGCCCTGCAAAATCAGGTGCATAGTCATGTTGTTACCCTGCCTGTAATTGCCGAATGGCGGTTTTCACCTGCAGCACGCGCGCCGCCAGGTCGACCATCGGCACGGTGATGCGCAGCTTGTCCTGGCCGGACAGTTTGATGTGACGGTTCTTCTGGATCAGCGTCACGATGCGCATCGGGTCAATCGGTGGATTGACCATGAACTGCAAATTTGCCGCCTCGGAATGCGCATCGATCTTGATGATGCCCACGGCTTTCGCGGCAATGCGCAGGCGGTGCGTTTCGATCAGAGCCTTGACCGGTTCGGGCAGTTTGCCGAACCGGTCAATCAGCTCTTCCTGCATGTCGTCAACCTTCTCCTGCGACTGGCAATTGGCCATGCGCTTGTAAATCGACAGGCGCTCGTTGACGTCGCCGCAGAAATCGGCCGGCAGCAGCGCCGGCACGTGCAGATTGATTTCGGTGGTGGTGGCCAGCGGCGCCGACAGGTCCGGCTCCTTGCCGGCTTTCAGTGACCGGATTGCTTCGTTGAGCATGTCCGAATACATCTGGAACCCGACTTCGATCATTTCGCCCGACTGATTCTCACCCAGCACCTCACCGGCACCGCGAATTTCCAGGTCGTGCATGGCGAGATAAAAGCCGCTGCCCAGTTCTTCCATCTGCTGGATCGCATCGAGCCTTCGCTGCGCCTGTTTGGTCAAATTCAGCACATCGGTCACCATCAGGTACGCATAGGCCTGGTGGTGCGAACGGCCGACGCGCCCGCGCAGCTGGTGCAACTGCGCCAGGCCGAATTTATCGGCGCGGTGCATGATGATGGTGTTCGCGGTCGGCACGTCAATGCCGGTTTCGATAATGGTCGTGCACAGCAAAATATTAAAACGCTGGGCCACGAAATCGCGCATCACGCGTTCCAGGTCGCGCTCGTGCATCTGGCCGTGCGCCACGCCGATACGGGCTTCCGGCAGCAATTCGGTCAGCATCGCCATGCGGTTTTCGATGGTCTCGACTTCGTTGTGCAGGAAATAAATCTGGCCGCCGCGCTTCAGTTCGCGCAGGCAGGCTTCGCGGATGATCGAACCGTCTTCGCTGCGCACGAACGTCTTGATGGCCAGGCGCTTTTGCGGCGCGGTGGCGATGATGGAAAAATCGCGCAGGCCTTCGAGCGCCATGCCGAGCGTGCGCGGGATCGGCGTGGCCGTCAGCGTGAGCACGTCGACTTCTGCGCGCAGCGCCTTCAACGCTTCCTTCTGGCGCACGCCGAAGCGGTGTTCTTCGTCGATGATGACGAGGCCGAGGCGCTCGAATTTGACATCCGGCGACAGCAGTTTATGCGTGCCGATGACGATATCGAGCGTGCCGTCGGCCATGCCCTTGATGGCTGCCGTGATTTCCTTGCCTGTCCTGAAACGCGACAATTCGGCGATCCGCACCGGCCAGTCGGCAAAACGGTCGGCGAAGGTTTGCGCATGCTGCTCGGCCAGCAGCGTGGTCGGGGCCAGGATGGCCACCTGCTTGCCACCCATGACGGCGATGAATGCGGCGCGCAGTGCGACCTCGGTCTTGCGAAGCCGACATCGCCGCACACCAGGCGGTCCATCGGGCGTCCCGATGTCATATCCTTGATGACGTTGGTGATGGCCTCGGCCTGGTCGGGCGTCTCGTCGAAGCCGAAGCTGTCGGCGAAATTCTGGTAATCGTGGGCCGAGTATTCGAACGCGTGACCCTGGCGCAGCGCGCGGCGCGCGTACAGATTGAGCAGCTCGGCGGCAGTATCGCGCACCTGTTCGGCGGCTTTCCGCTTGGCCTTGTCCCAGTGTCCCGAGCCCAGCGAATGCAGTGGCGCGTCTTCGGGCGACGTGCCCGAATAGCGCGCAATCACATGCAGCTGCGACACCGGCACATACAGTTTGCTTTCCTTGGCGTAGTCCAGTTGCAGGAACTCGGTTTCGCCTTCGCCCAGGTCCATGCTGGTCAGGCCCATGTAGCGCCCGATGCCGTGGTTGATGTGGACGACAGGGTCGCCGATTTTCAGCTCGGACAGGTCGCGCACCATCGACTCAACCTGCGTCACGCCTTCCTGTTTTTTCTTGCCCACGCGCCGGCCCGAACCCGCATACAACTCGGTCTCGGTAATGAAGATCAATCTGCCGGTGGCGGTGTCGATCAGTTCAAAACCGGCCTGCAGCGGTGCCACGCCCAGCGCCACTTTGGCGTCGCTGGCGAGGAAGCCGTGAAAGCCTTCGACCGGCGTCAGCGCGAGGTGGTATTCGCTGAAATACTGCTGGAGCGTTTCGCGGCGGCCGTTCGATTCGGCGCAGATCATGACGCGCGTGTCGGACTGCAACAGATACGCGCGCAGATTGATCAGCGGGTCGTCGGCGCGGCGGTTCACCGCAATGTTCGGAATGGCCGCGGACAGTTCCGACGCCTGGCCGGTGGTGTCTTTCGCAAGGTCTTTGGAAATAAGCCACCTGCCGTGCGATTTGGCGCCGGTGAAAAACTGCTCGGCGTCGAGGAACAATTCAGTCGGCGGCAGCAGCGGACGATCGCGGTCGCTCTTCAAAAATTTGTAGCGCGATTCGGTGTCCAGCCAGAAGCGCTGAATGGCGCTGTCGATATCGCCCACCAGGGCCAGGCCGGCGTCGTCGGGCAGATAGTCGAACAGCGTCGACGTCGTTTCGAAAAACAATGGCAAATAGTATTCAATGCCGGCCGAGGCAATGCCGCTACCGATGTCCTTGTAGACCACGGAGCGCGTCGGATCGCCCTCGAAGCGTTCGCGCCAGCGTTTGCGAAAGCTGGTCCTGGCCGGTTCATCCATCGGGAATTCGCGGCCGGGCAGCAGGCGCACATTACGCACCGGGTACAGCGAGCGCTGGGTGTCGGCGTCGAAGGTGCGGATGGTTTCGATTTCGTCGCCGAACAGGTCGAGCCGGTACGGCAGCGCCGAACCCATCGGGAACAGATCGATCAGGCCGCCGCGCACTGAGTACTCGCCCGGCGACATCACCTGCGACACGTGCGTGTAGCCGGCCAGCGTCAGTTGCGCTTTTAACTTCGCTTCATCGAGCTTTTCGCCCTGCGTGAAAAAGAAGGTGTACGCGGCCAGGAACGACGGCGGCGCCAGGCGCACGAGGGCCGTGGTGGCCGGGACAATTAACACGTCGCAGGCGCCGTTACGAATTTCGTGCAGCGTGGCCAGGCGCGCCGAGACCAGATCCTGGTGGGGCGAAAAGGCGTCGTAGGGCAGGGTTTCCCAGTCGGGCAGCAGGTGGCAGGCCAGCTTGCCGTCGGCGAACCACGGGATTTCTTCCAGCAGGCGCTGGGCATCGCTGGCATTCGCGACGATTACGGTGAGCATCTGCTTGTTCGCCTTCAACCCCATGGCGGCGACGCTGAGCGCGTATGCGTCGGCGGAACCGTACAGGGCGGGAAGGGCGAAACGGTTACCGGGTTTCGGCAGGGCTTTGGCGAGATCGAAGGGCATGCAGAGGTGAAATAGTCGGCTTGGGAGGTGGATGATTATAGACGATGATCCCCGCGCAGGCGGGGACCCATGGCACGCGTGCAGCACCACATTGCGCGCTTGACCGCGCCTTAACTTTGCCCGTGGAAACTGTTGTCCCTGCTTCCTGCGTGCTCTACAACTTCGGTGACGTGCTATGGATCCCCGCCTCCGCGGGGATACGGTTTGCCACCCCGAACGGCACATGCACCATCGGGATCGTGCCGCCTGGCGCGGCTTGCAGGTGGCTTAACTGGTCGTCGAAAAAGATGTGCGGTTTAAAGACCGACAATACGCGCGCCTTCTCCATCCCGCCCAGGAAAAACGTCTCGTCGGCCGAGACGCCCCAGCTTTGCAAGGTCGTCACCACGCGCTCGTGCGACGGCGCGCTGCGGGCCGTGATGATGGCGATGCGGACGATCTTGCGGTAACTGGGGTCACGCGCCTGCGCTTCCTGTTCCATCTTCTGCATGGCGGCGAGTTTCTGGAACATGCCAGCCAGAGGGCCGGGCTGGTGGGGCCGCGCGACATGCAGCGTTTCGTGCGCGTGGAATTCGCCCAGGCCATCGTTTTTAAACACCGTTTCCGATTCGTCGTCGGCCAGCACGCCGTCGAAGTCGAACGCCACCCGAAGCTCGTTGACGCCACTCTGGTCGTCGTCTTCATCGGAAATTTGTGATGGCAGCACCAGGCCTGCAGGATAACCCGCAGCGATCGCGCTGCGCACGTCTTCGGCATTCCCCGACAGGAACAGCGCGGTATTGAATGCGGGCAGATAGGGGAACGGCGTTTTCCCGGTCATGAAGGCGGCGCGCGAGATGTCGAGGCCATAGTGCGCAATCGAGCGCATCACGCGCAATCCGGTTTCCGGCGAGTTGCGTGAAAACAGCACCACCTCGACGGGCATCTGCTCCGGAAAACGGCGGTTGATGGCCAGGAACCGGCGAATGAACGGAAAGGCAACGCCGCGCGGCAGGATGGCGTCGATGTGCGCTTCCTGGTAGTGGCGGTATTCGTCAGCGCCCAGGTCCAGATAGACCTGGTGCGATTCGGAAAGGTCGAACAGGGCGCTGGAGGAGACGCCGATCACCAGTTTGTCGCCGATATCGAAGGCCATGTCAGGTTTCCTTTGGTGCGAGTTGGTCGAAGCACTGCCACAGCGACGCGTCCAGGCCGGCTTGCGCAGTTTCCCGCGCCAGCGCGCCGGCATCGACCAGTACCCGTAGTTTGGCGACCCGGTCGCCCAGCGACAGGGCCAGGCCGAGCGGCGTTGCGCGAGGTGTGCCGATGGCGCTGATCACGCTTTCCGGGAAATGCCATTCGGCTGCAATCACGGCAGACAGCGCGCGTGCCTGTTCGAGCAAGCTGGCGCAAAACGCTGGCGACTCCGGCAGGCCGGGTGCCGCCGCCGCGGCGCCGGCGGGCATGACCCTGTCAATGATCCGGAAGGCCACGATCAGGCCAATGTTGTGCATCAAACCGGCCAGGTAGGCATCGAACGCATTCGCATCGAGTCCGCCGGCGAGGATGCTCGCGGCCAGCGCGCAGTGTTCCGACTGGGTCCAGACCAGCGGCGCGGCCTGGCGCGCAAAACGGCCCGACTGCACGCCGATGACAGGCCGGAATGCCACTCTGGCCAGCAGCATGCGCAAGCCGTTCTGGCCGAGCAGCATGACGGCGTTTTCGATGGTTTTAACTGGCTGCGCCGGCCGGTAGTACGGGCTGTTTGCCTCGCGGATCACTTCGGCCACCAGCACCACGTCCTGCGCCACCTGGCGCGCGAGGTCGGCGCCGGACAGGCTGTCGTCGCGCAGGCTGCCCAGCAGTTGCGGGATCACCGCGGGCACGCGCGGTACCAGACTGGCCGCGCCGTATGGATGGCGCAGCAGGCGCGCCATTTCATCGAGAATGGTCTTTTCCAGCGCGGCGCCGGCATCGACCGATGTTACGCCGGCCAGCAAGGCATAAAAATGGCGGTCGATGGCAGCGACGTGCATCGATGTCGCCGGGTTGGATGGCGCGGCCGCTTTTGTGGCGTGGGTGTCGACATTGACGTTGACGCTACCGTCGAGGTCAATGTCAGGCGCGTCCAGCACCCGCGGTGAAGGTGGAGGAGGTGTTGACGGCGTGCCGCCAAACAGGCGCCGCAGCCAGCCAATCATCGTTCCCCCTGCGGTTCCGGCACGGCCAGTTCACCGGAAGCCGGGCGCGGCGCCGGTATCGATGGCGGGGCCAGTGGCGCGGCCGGATAGTCACCATCCAGCGGCGTTTCCGGCGCTGGCGGCGGGCCCAGGTCGATGTCGATCACCTGGCGGTCGGGCACGTCGGCAAATTCGGTCAGCACCCAGTCGCCGTTCCTGTTCTCCACGCCTTCCGGCGCTTCGCGCACCGTCTCGGGGCGCCCGGCCAGGCCCACGCGCATGTAGTCGATCCAGATCGGCATCGCCAGCGTGGCGCCGAATTCGCGTCCGCCGAGCGATTTCGGATCGTCGTAACCCATCCACGCCACCGCGGTCACGTTACCCGCATAGCCGGCGAACCAGCCATCGATGGCGTCGCTGGTGGTGCCGGTCTTGCCGGCCAAATCTGTTCTGCCGAGTTGTCTGGTGGCGCCTGCGGCCGTGCCGTAGCGGGCCACGTCGCGCAGCATCGAATCGGTGACGAAGGCGTTGCGCGGGTCGAGCACGCGGTCGGCGTCGCGGTGCGGATCGTCGGCCTTGGCCTGAAACAGCACCGAGCCGGCGCTGTCTTCGATCCGGGCGATCAGGTACGGCGTAATCTTGTATCCGCCATTGGCAAACACCGAATAGGCGCCGACCATCTGCAGGGGCGTGACGGCGCCGGTGCCGAGGGCCAGCGTGTAATTTTTTGGCTGGCGTGCCGCTTCGAAACCGAATTTGCCGAGCCAGTCGTGCGCGTACGGCACGCCTACTGCGCGCAACAGGCGCACCGACGCGACGTTCTTCGATTCGGCCAACGCGCGGCGCATGCTGATCGGGCCATCGAATTTGCCATCGTCGTTTTGCGGCGACCACGTGGCGCCGGCATTCTCGCCCACCATGTCGAGCGGCGCATCGAGAATCATCGTGGCCGGCGTATAACCCATGCCGATCGCCGACGAATAGATGAACGGTTTGATCGACGACCCCGGCTGGCGATAGGCCTGCGTCACGTGGTTGAACTTTTGCAGGTTGTAATCGAAGCCGCCCACCAGCGCGTGGTAGGCGCCGGTGTCCGAATCGACCGCGACAAACGCCGCCGCGACCTGCGGCACCTGCGTGACGCTCCATGATCCCTTGGGGTTACGCACATCGTCCCGTTGTTCGCCGCGCGAGACGCGGATCACCGCACCCGGCACGATGCGCAGGCCGTCCCTGGCTTTCGTGCCCAACGCGCCAGCGACGAATTTCAGGCCGGCGCCGGTGATTTCCACGCGGTCGTTGTCCAGCGTGTCGGCGACGATGGACGTCGGCGACGCCGAAATGACCACCGCCGGAATCAGGCCGTCGGAAGAAGGGCGCTTCTGCAGCGCCTCGTCGATGGCGTCGTCGCGTTCCTGCTGGTCGGCCGGCAGGTCGATGATCGCTTCCGGGCCGCGGTAACCGTGGCGCTGATCGTAGGCCAGCACGTTTTTGCGCACCGACGCATACGCCGCCTGCTGTTCGGCCTTGTTGATGGTGGTGGTGACGACAATGCCCTTCGTGTAGGCATCGTCCTGGTACTGGGCGACGACGGCCTGGCGCGCCAGTTCGGCCACATATTCGGCGTGCAGCTCGAACTCCTGGCGCCGGCTGGCGATGCGCAGCGGTTCGGCCATGGCCTTGTCGTACTGGGCGGCGTCGATGTAGTTCAGCTCGCGCATCAGGCGCAGCACGACGTGCTGGCGTTCCACTGCACGCTTCGGATTCGACACCGGATTGTGGCGCGCCGGATTTTGCGGCAAGCCTGCCAGCATCGCCATTTCGGCAATCGACAACTGGTCCAGCGATTTGTTGAAGTATGTTTTTGCAGCGCTGGAAAAACCGTACGAACGCTGGCCCAGGTACATCTGGTTCATGTACAGCTCGAGGATCTGGTCCTTGGTCAGCGCGTCTTCGATTTTATACGTCAGCACCACTTCATTGAGTTTGCGGGACAGGACTTTTTCGCGCGTCAGGAAAAAGTTACGGGCCACCTGCATGGTGATGGTGGAGCCACCCTGGCGAAAGCCGCCGCGCAAATTCGATTTCGCGGCACCCAGCACGCGCACCCAGTCGATGCCGCCGTGCTCGTAAAAGCGCTTGTCTTCAATGGCCAGCAGGGCCTTCTTCATCAGGTCCGGCACTTTGGCAATCGGGATGAAGTCGCGGTGCTCTTCGCCGAACTCGCCGATCAGGACATGGTCGGCCGTGTAAATACGCAGCGGAATCTTGGGTTTGTAATCGGTGACGGCATCGATGGCGGGCACGTTCGGCACGATGGCGACCATGAACCAGATGGCAGCGCCGGCGATAACCAGCACGATCGCGGCGAGGATCAACAGCAAAATACTTTTAACGCTGCCGCGCTGGGGAGTAATCAGGGACTTGGTCAAAACGGGTCTTTCACGAGTGTCGGCCGTACCGGTATCGACGGCCGCGTCGTCAAATTATAATGCACGCGGCTGCCGGTACTTTTCAAGGGCGGCGCCGTGTGCGATAGTCTGGCCGGTCCCTGAATACTTTCACCTCTTTCACCAGCACTGGAACACCATGCCTTACGATCCCCAGCGGGCCGCATTCAAGCCTTACATTCCGGCCGGCGCTGTCCTGCCCGAATTCACTTTCCGCGCGCTGGTCATGGGCGTGGTGCTCGGCATGGTGTTTGGCGCGTCGTCGCTGTACCTGGTGCTGAAAGTAGGGCTCACCGTCAGCGCCTCGATCCCGGTGGCGGTGATTGCCATCACGCTGTTCGGGCTGGTGAAAAAAGCCGGCGGCCGCGACTCCACCATCCTCGAAAACAGCATCACGCAAACCGCCGGATCGGCCGGCGAATCGCTCGCCTTCGGCCTTGGCGTGACCATGCCCGCGATTATGATTCTCGGCTTCGACCTGGAAATTTCGCGCGTCATGCTGGTGGGGATACTGGGCGGCTTGCTGGGTATTTTGATGATGATCCCGATGCGCCGCACGATGATCGTCGACGCGCACAAGGAACTGAAGTACCCGGAAGGCACCGCCTGCGCCGAGGTATTGAAGGCAGCCGCCACCGAGACTTCGCGCGTCGCTGCAGGCGAAGTGCGGATCGAAGGGTCGGACGAAGCGCGCCTGGCGAAACGCCGCGCCACCATTATCTTTGGCGGTTTCGGCCTGGGCCTGCTGTATAAAGTCGCCAGCATTTCGTTCAAGGGCTGGAAGGATACGTCGAACTTCGAGTTTGGCGCGCCGCTCAAGGCCGGCTCGGTCGGCGCCGAAATTTCGCCGGAACTGCTGGGCGTCGGCTACATCATCGGCCCGCGCATCGCCTTTACCATGGCGGCCGGCGGCGTGCTGTCGTATCTGCTGCTGATCCCGATGATCAAATTTTTCGGCGACCTGCTCACCGTGCCGCTGTCGCCCGGCACGATGCTTATTCGCGACATGACGCCCAACGACATCCGCAGCGCGTATGTGCTGTACATCGGCGCGGGCGCCGTCGCTACGGGCGGTCTGATTTCGCTGGCGCGGTCCATGCCGACCATCTGGAATGGTCTGAAAGGCGGCCTGGCAGGCATCAAACTGGGGCGGGGTGCGCCTGAAGCCAACCTGCGCACCGATCAGGACATCCCGTTGAAATGGGTCGTCGTCGGCTGCCTCGGCATCATCGCCGTCATCAGCCTGGCCACACCGTTGCACATGAATTTCCTCGGCGCGCTGCTGATCCTGGTGTTCGGATTTTTGTTTTCAACGGTGTCGTCGCGCCTGACCGGCGAAGTGGGTTCGTCGTCAAACCCGATCTCCGGCATGGCAGTGGCCACCTTGTTGTTTACCTGCCTGATTTTTTTGCTGATGGGCTGGACCGGCGGTAAATACTACGTCACCGCGCTGTCGGTTGGCGCGATTGTCTGCATTGCCGCCAGCAATGCCGGCACCACGTCGCAGGACCTGAAAACCGGTTATCTGGTTGGCTCCACGCCGCGCTACCAGCAGTACGCCATCCTCGCGGGCGCGCTGGCGTCGGCGCTGGTATTGGGGCCGATCCTGCTGAAGCTGAACGACGCCGGCACCGTGTACGTGCCGGCCGCGCAGGTGGCGCCCGGCATCAAGGTCGATGCACGCACACTGACCGACACCGCCCAGTTGCAGGGCCCGCAGGCGGCTCTCGACCACAACACCTATAAAGTCTGGCAAAAGCCGGACACCAAAGGCGGCCCGGCCGGCAAGTACCTGGTGGCGGCCGACGGCACGCTGGCCTATCTGGTCGATCCGGGTATCAACGGCCAGTACAACAAGCGGCCCGACGGCTCCGAAGTGAAAAAATACGATGCGCCAAAAGCTGTGCTGATGTCGTACATCATCAAGGGCATCCTCGACCGGCAGCTGCCGTGGACCCTGGTGCTGTTCGGCGTGATGATTGCCATCGTGCTGGAAATGGCCGGCATCGGTTCGCTGTCGTTCGCCGTCGGCGTGTACCTGCCGCTGGTCTCGACGCTGCCGATTGCCATTGGTGGCGCGATCCGCTGGGCCGTCGACCGTCGCAACAATACCTTGCCGCAGTACGCGAACCTGAACGAGGAAGAGCGCCAGGCTGCCGGCGACCGCAGTTCCGGCACCTTGCTGGCATCCGGTTACATCGCCGGCGGCGCGCTGGCCGGCATCATCATCGCCATTACCGCGGGCGTGCTGACCGACTTCGATACCCGCCTGACCAAATGGGCCGAGGCGGCCAATCCGTTCTTCGCCGGCGCGTCGTCGGACCTGCTGTCGCTGCTGCCGTATGCCGCCATCGTGCTGTTGCTGTACTGGACCGGGCGCGAAAAAGCGCAGCGCTGACGCTGCCACCTGGCGTGCGTCAGGTGCGCAGGCCAACCGGTCGTTGAGGCCGCCCCGCGAGGGCGGCTTTTTTACGGGCGTACGACCCGCTTTCGTCGCGGCGGGGTGAGGCCTGGGCGGCCAATTTGACGCCGGAAGATGTCGCAGTAGCCAATCCGGTGAGCAATTGATCGTACGCCAGCACCGTCATCTTCATCACCCATGCGTTATCGCGACATTGGGTATGACTACGCCTGCTGACGAAAGTTCGGCCTGGATGTTGTCTGACTAACGCTCACAGAGCTAAAAAAAATGGCGACCCGCAGGCCGCCATTCTCTGTCCGCGACGCTTACTTCACGCCGTGCATCAGCTTTTGAATGAATGGCGCCAGCAGGAACAACAGCACGCCGCCCACCATCAGGATATAGAAACCCTGGGTATAGGCGGACAGCGCAGTTGCTGCCGACATGCCGCCTGCACCGGAGGCGTGGCTGGCAAACATGCCCGACAGATTATTGCCGATACCGGTTGCCAGGAACCAGCCGCCCATGCCCAGGCCAACCAGGCGGGTCGGGGCCAGCTTTGTCACCATCGACAGGCCGATCGGCGACAGGCACAGTTCACCGACAGACTGGATCACGTACACGGCAAACAATGTCCAGAACGGGATTTTGCCCTGATCGTTGACCAGCGAACCGAGTGCGTACATCAGCAACAGGAACGCAAAGCCGTTGAACAGAATGCCGAGACCGAATTTGCGTGGAATCGATGGATTGGCATTTCGGCGGGCCAGCATGACCCAGATGGCGGCAATGATCGGCGCGCAGACAATCACGGCAATCGAATTGACACTCTGAAACCAGCCGGTCGGAAATACCCAGTCGCCAAATGTGCGGTCGACGATTTTATCGGCCAGGAAAGTGAATGACGAACCAGCCTGTTCGAAGAAACACCAGAACATGATGTTGAAGAAAAAGATGATCATCATGGCGATGGTTTTATCGCGCGCCACTTTGCCATCGCGGATGCCTTCGATCATCAGCATGGCGGCCAGGATGACGAACAATACCGACAACACGATTTGCAGCGTGGCCGCTTCCACGCGCAGCAGGAACCACATGACCGGAATCACGCACAGCGCACCAATGACGACCCACACGATCCGCATCGGGCTGGTGGCATCCGGTGCCGGAGCGCCGATGCCTTTCAAACCGCGCCGGCCGATAAAGAACCAGACCAGCGACAGCAGCATGCCGATGCCGGCCGCGAAGAACACGACTTTATAGGCAGGACCGGCGCCGGGTCCGGCCCATTTCTGCGCCAGATAACCGGTGAGTACTGGCGCGATCAGCGCGCCGGTATTGATGCCCATGTAGAAAATGGTGAAACCCGAATCGCGGCGGGTATCGGCCAGCGCATACAGTTTGCCCACCATCGTCGAAATATTCGGTTTGAACAGGCCATTGCCCACGATGATCGTGGCCAGGCCGAGTTTGAAAATTTCTTCACTGGGAAGCGTGATCATGAACAGGCCGGCCGCCATGAATGCGGCGCCGATCAGGATGGAGCGTTGATAACCAATTACGCGGTCGGCCACCAGGCCGCCGAATACTGCACCGGCATACACCAGCGCGAGATACGCGCCGTAAATCAGGCCGGCAGGGCCTTCGCCAGCGCCAGCGCCCTGATAAAACTGCGCCACGATATACAGTACCAGCGCCCAGCGAATGCCGTAGAAAGCAAAGCGTTCCCAGAATTCCGTCATGAACAACATCCACAGCGGTGCCGGGTGGCCCAGGATCTGTCGGAATGTCGGAATGGCGACTTCGTGAGTCGTCGTGTTAGCAGCACCGCTCATGCGGGTCCTCCCCAAGATGTTGATCGAAATCGGAGGCGTAGCCCGCTCGTGACGAGCCTAGGCACAACGATATGCGCTGCATTCTAATGTAAAACCAGCATCGCCAGCGAACTTTTCCGGGATGTGTTATTAGGGTCCCCAGAGCGGTGCAGGCACCTGCCAGGCTGGTGCAAGATGACGTATATTGGTGCCTGTAACGGCTCGTTAGCAATGATTCAAAAAAGGAAGAAGCACATGGAATATGACGTCATTGATACTTTGATTTCGCCTGAAGGGCAGCTGGAAGTGCTGTCCAAATCGGAAGTGGCGAAACTGCTCGATACCAGCCAGGGTGGCTTGTACCAGGTATTTCGCAGCTGTGCGCTGGCGGTGCTCAATTGCGGCAGTTCGACCGACGATGGCAAGGAACTGCTGGAACGTTATCGGTCGTTCGACATCAAAATCATCCAGCGCGAGCGTGGGATCAAGCTCGATATCAAAGGCGCACCCGCTGCGGCATTCGTCGATGGCAAAATGATCAAGGGCATCCACGAACATCTGTTTGCGGTGCTGCGCGATATCGTGTACGTGAACAGCGAGATCGTCGGCAATCCAAAGTTCGATTTGACCCGGCCCGATGGCATTACCGATGCAGTGTTTCACATCCTGCGCAATGCGAATGTATTGAAGCCGCAGAAGAATCCAAACCTGGTGGTGTGCTGGGGCGGCCATTCGATCAATCGCGTCGAATACAATTACTCGAAAGAAGTCGGCTATCAGATGGGATTGCGCGACCTGGATATCTGCACCGGTTGCGGTCCGGGCGCGATGAAGGGGCCGATGAAAGGCGCCACCATCGGCCACGCAAAACAGCGCGTGCACACCGGCCGCTATCTGGGCATTTCGGAGCCGGGCATTATCGCGGCCGAATCGCCCAACCCGATCGTCAATGACCTGGTGATCATGCCGGATATTGAAAAACGCCTCGAAGCGTTTGTGCGTACCGGGCACGGCATCATCGTGTTCCCGGGCGGCGCCGGCACGGCCGAAGAAATCCTGTATATCCTCGGCATCCTGCTCCATCCGGATAACGCCGATATGCCGTATCCGCTGATCTTTACAGGTCCGGCGACGGCAACAGCGTATTTCGAGCAGATCGACAGTTTTATCGGTACCACGCTGGGGCCGGACGCGCAGAAACGCTACCAGATCATTGTCGACAATCCGGCACTGGTTGCGCAGGAAATGCAGACCGGTATCCGCAAGGTGCGCGAATACCGCAAAGCCAGGAGCGATGCCTATTACTTCAACTGGGCGTTGAAGATCGATGGAGAATTCCAGAAGCCGTTCAAGCCGACACATGCAGCGATGCGCAGTCTGTCGCTCCATAAAAACCAGGAAACCCATTTGCTGGCCGCGAATTTGCGCCGGGCGTTTTCAGGGATCGTGGCAGGGAATGTGAAAGAAGACGGCATTCGGGAAATCGAGCAGTTCGGCCACTTCGAGATCCACGGCGACAAGAGTATTACAGGTCCGATGGACGCGTTGCTGACGTCGTTCGTGGAACAAAGCCGGATGAAACTGCCGGGCAAGGCGTATGTGCCTTGTTATCGGGTGGTGCAGTAAAAGCTGCCGTTTGCTATCGGAATATGAGCCGTCACCCCGGCGAAGGCCGGGGCCTATAACACTTATCCGAATTCAAGAACGTGTTATGGATCCCGGCCTCCGCCGGGACGACGGTTTTTAGGCAAGCGGTGCAAGTGCAATCTGCTGTATCGCACATAAAAAAACGGCGTGCCGGGATCTATCCGGGCACGCCGTTTTTACGTTGAAGCGATCAGTCTTCCTTGCGCAAATGCGGGAACAGCAGCACGTCGCGGATATTTGGCGAGTCGGTAATCAGCATCATCAAACGGTCGATACCGATCCCGCAACCACCGGCCGGCGGCATACCGTATTCCAGCGCGCGGATGTAATCGGCATCGTAATACATCGCCTCTTCATCGCCAGCTTCTTTCGCCTCGACCTGCGCGAGGAAACGCGCAGCCTGGTCTTCCGGATCGTTCAGCTCCGAGAAGCCGTTTGCAATTTCGCGGCCCACCATGAACAGCTCGAAACGCTCAGTCAGGCCCGGCACCGTGTCCGAACCACGCGCCAGGGGTGACACTTCTGCCGGATAGTCGATGATGAATGTCGGCTCCCACAACTGCGCCTCGGCGGTTTCTTCGAACAGCGCCAATTGCAGGCCACCCAGGCCGGCCGTGGCAAATGGCTTGACGCCAAATTTCAGCAGCTCGGTTTTCAAAAACGCCATATCACCCAGCTGCTCCGCGGTGTAATGCGGCGCGTACTTGTTGATGGCTTCAACGATCGTCATGCGATGGAACGGCTTCGACAGATCCAGCGCGCGGCCACCATACGTCAGTTCGGCCGAACCATGCGCATCGACTGCCGCCTGACGGATCACTTCTTCCGTAAAATTCATGATCCATTGGTAATCGGTGTACGCTGCGTAGTACTCGAGCATCGTGAATTCCGGATTGTGGCGTACCGATACGCCCTCGTTGCGGAAGTTACGGTTGATCTCGAACACGCGCTCGAAGCCGCCCACGACCAGGCGCTTCAGGTACAGCTCGGGCGCGATGCGCAGGTACATTTGCATGTCGAGCGCATTGTGGTGCGTGATGAAAGGCTTGGCCGCCGCGCCGCCTGGAATGGCATGCAGCATCGGCGTTTCGACTTCCATGAAGTCATTCTTTTCCATGAAACGGCGAATCGACGACATCGCGGCGGTGCGCGCCTTGAAGGTGCGGCGCGTTTCTTCGCTCATGATCAGATCGACGTAGCGCTGGCGGTACTTGGTTTCCTGATCGGCGAGGCCGTGGAATTTGTCTGGCAGCGGACGGATCGCCTTGGTGATCAGGCGCAGCTTGCTGACCTTGACGGTCAGCTCGTCGGTCTTGGTTTTGAACAGCGTGCCCTCGACGCCAAGGATGTCGCCCAGGTCGTATGAACGCAGTGCTTCCATGGCCGCTTCGCCGGTCAGATCAAGCGTTGCGTAAATCTGGATGCGGCCGTCGGCGCGCGGGCCGGACGAATCTTGCAGCGTGGCGAACGCGGCTTTTTTACCGGCTTCGCGTTTCAGCATCATGCGGCCGGCTAGCACCACGTTGACAGGTTCGGCTTCGAGTTCTTCGCGCGATTTTTCAGCAAACGCTGCCGTCAGTTCGGCAGCCTTGTGCAGCGGGCGGAAGTCGTTGGGGAAGGCAATACCCTGCTGGCGAATGATGGCCAGCTTGGCGCGGCGCTCGGCCATCAGTTTGTTTTCATCGGCGGCCGCAATCGGTGCCTGGTCCTGGTTTTCGGTCGTCATGAGTTTATTGGGTGTTGGGTACAGCAGCGAAAATGGGTGCGATCGCCATGTCGTTGAAATTGTCGACGATGGCAATTACATTGTCGAAGGCGGCAAAACTGGCTGCGGGCAGGGTGGTAGTAATAACCACGCAGCGCATGCCGGCGCGGCGTGCAGCTTCCACGCCCAGCGGCGCGTCTTCGAAGACAATGCAGTTGGCCGGATCGGCGCCGACGCGGCGTGCGGCTTCGAGGAAGACGTCCGGGTGCGGCTTGCCGCGCGGGACATCGGCCGCGGTGACGACGGCGTCGAAGTGCTTGCGGATATCCAGGCCGTCGAGCGTGAACGTGACATTCGACGTCTGCGCCGCGGTGGCCACGGCCAGCTTGACGCCGTCCAGCCTGGCCGCGGCGATCAGCGCGTCGAAGCCGTCCACGGTTTTCCGGTGCGGACCGTACAGCTCGCGGTAGACCACTTCTTTTTCGCTGTTCAGCGCGACGACTTCATCTTCGGTCAGATCGGCGCCCATTTCGGTGCGAATGATTTCGCGTCCGTGACGGCCGGCCGTCGACAGGAAAAACGCATCGCGGTCGATGGTGCGGCCGCGGCGCTTGAAGAACTCGACCCACGAATCGGTGTGGTACCCCATGTTGTCGACGATGGTGCCGTCCATGTCGAAGAGAAATGCACGGATCATTGGACGCCTTGCTTGAGTGAGGCTGCAATAAAATCATCGAGGTCGCCATCGAGCACGCCCTTGGTATTGCCGGTCTCGAAATTGGTGCGCAAATCCTTGATGCGCGACTGGTCCAGCACGTACGAGCGGATCTGGTGACCCCAGCCGACATCGGTCTTCGAGTCTTCCAGCTTTTGCTGCTCGCTCATGCGTTTGCGCAGTTCGTGCTCATACAGTTTTGCCTTCAGCATTTCCATCGCTTCGGCGCGGTTGCGGTGCTGCGAACGGTCGTTCTGGCACTGCACCACGATGCCGGTGGGCGCGTGCGTCATGCGGACCGCGGAGTCGGTTTTATTGATGTGCTGACCACCGGCGCCGGACGCGCGGTAGGTATCGACGCGGATGTCGGCAGGGTTCACATCGATCTCGATCGAGTCATCCACTTCCGGGTACACGAACAGCGACGTGAACGACGTATGGCGGCCGTTGGCCGAATCGAATGGCGACTTGCGCACGAGGCGGTGCACGCCGGTTTCGGTGCGCAGGTGGCCGTAGGCGTATTCGCCTTCGACTTTCAGTGTGGCGGTCTTGATGCCGGCGATTTCACCGTCGGACTGCTCCATGATTTCGACCTTCCAGCCCTTGCGTTCGCAATAGCGCAAGTACTGGCGCAGCAGCATCGAGGCCCAGTCCTGCGCTTCGGTGCCGCCAGCGCCAGCCTGGATATCGATGAAGCAGTTGTTCGCGTCCAGCTGGCCGCTGAACATGCGGCGGAACTCCATCGCTTCGACGATGCCCTTGATGGTGTCCGCGTCGACAATCACCGATTCCAGCGTGTCGTCGTCGCCTTCTTCGCGCGCCATCTCGTAAATGTCGTGCGCATCTTTCAGGTCGGCGTCTGCCTTGATCAAGGTGTGGACGATGGCTTCCAGCGATTTCTTTTCTTTACCAAGATCCTGCGCTTTTTTCGGGTCGTTCCAGACCGCAGGGTCTTCCAGTTCTTCGTTGACCTGCTCTAGTTTCTCTGACTTTTTATCGAAGTCAAAGATACCTCCGAAGTTCGGCTTCGCGACCGATCAGGTCGTTGAGCAGGGCGGACAGGGCGTTGATGCGTTCGGCTTCCATGGATGGCGTCTCGGTGGTGGTTGAATCGAACCTTGGATTATACCGTAGTGACTGGCGGTTGAGCCCGTGGAAAGGCTGCCGTATGATGGCGGCTTCCTCCCTCGAGAACACCTCATGCGCACCCTGATCTCCACCGCTGTCCTGCTTGCGCTGTCCGTGCCTGCCGTCGCGCAAACCACCGCCACGCTGGCCCTGCTGGAAACCACCGACCTGCATGCGAACGTGGTCGGCTACGATTACTACAAGCTGGCGCCGGACATGTCGCTGGGCCTGGACCGCACTGCGACGCTGATTGCGCAGGCGCGCAGGGAATTTCCGAACACGCTGCTGTTCGATAATGGCGACACGATCCAGGGCACTGCGCTGGCCGACTACCAGGCGCTGTCGCAACCCGTGCGCTGCGACCAGGTCCTGGGCATCTACAAGGTCATGAACCAGCTGCAGTACGATGGCGGCGGCATCGGCAACCACGAATTCAATTACGGGCTGTCTTACCTGGGCCAGGTGACCGGTTCCCGCTTCGACGTGACCGGCGTCCCCAAGCGCAAAACACCGTGCGCTGGCCCCACGTTCCCGCAGGTGCTGGCAAATATCTACAGCCTGAAAACGCACCAGCCGCTGTTTGCGCCATACCGCATCATCACGAAGCAAATCAACGCGCGGGACGTTGCCGGCAAGCCCGTCGTCAAGACCATCAAGGTGGGCATCATCGGCTTCACGCCACCGACCATCCTGGCGTGGGACAAGCGCAACCTGGAGGGTAAAGTGTATGCCGAAGGCCTGCGCGAAACGGCGCAAAAATACATCCCGAAAATGAAAAGTGAAGGCGCGGACATCATCGTCGCCATTTCGCACGGCGGCCTCGATGACAGCCCGTATGCGCCGTCGATGGAGAACGGCAACTGGTATCTGGCGCAGGTGCCGGGCATCGACGCGATGCTGCTCGGGCACTCGCACCAGAAATTCCCCGATGCCACCAGCACGGTCGCGCAGTTCAACCTGCCGGGCGTCGACAAGGTGCGCGGTACCGTGCACGGCGTGCCTACCGTGATGGCGAATTTGTGGGGCAAACATCTGGGTGTCATCGGCCTGCATCTGCGCCAGGATGGCCAGCGCTGGATCGTCGACAAAGAGCAGACGACGGTGGAAGCGCGCGGCATCCAGCAGGCCGACAAATCGTTCGTCCCGGCCGACGCAAACGTGCTGGCGACGATCGCGCAGGAACATGCCGCGACGATTGCGTACGTCAAAACGCCAGTGGGCCAGACCGATTTCCGCCTGTCCTCGTACTTTTCGGATGTCGGCGACAGCGCGGCACTGGAGGTGGTGAACCAGGCGCAGACCGCGTACGCCGCGCGCTACATCAAGGCGAATTTGCCGAAGCTGGCCGCACTGCCGCTGCTGTCGATGACGGCGGCGTTCAAGAGCGGTTTTGCCGGGCCTGCCGATTACACCGATGTCGCACCCGGCAGCCTCGCGCTGAACAACGCGGCCGATTTGTACCTTTATCCGAATGCGCTGTACCTCGTAAAAATCACCGGCGCCGAATTGAAAGGCTGGCTGGAGACGTCGGGAAAACGTTTCAACACGATCGACCCGACGCTGACGACAGCGCAGGAACTGATCAATCCGGGCCACCCGAGTTTTAATTTCGACACGGTGACAACGAAGGATTTCAGCTACCGCATCGATGTGACGAAACCCGTGGGCCAGCGCATTGTGGCAATGACGTGGCGCGGCCAAGCGGTCGATCCGGCGCAGTCGTTTATTGTCGCGACAAACAATTACCGGGCCAGCGGCGGCGGCAATTTTCCTGGCCTCGATGGCAGCAAGACCGTGTTCGCGGCACCCGACAACAACCGCGATGTGCTGATCGATTATGTGCGCACGACGAAGACACTGACGCGCGCGGCCAACGGCATGGCGCGCAGCTGGCAGTTTGCGCCCGTGAAAACTGCCGGGCCGGTGGTTTTTCATTCTGCACCCGGCAAGCTCGCGCTCGCGCGTGAAGCCGGCATCGATAATGTCAGCGAAGTGCAGGCCGACGACGGCAAGGGATTCGCGGTGTACGCGGTGGATTTGTCGAAGTGAAATGGCGGGCGCTGGCCTTGTGCGTGGTGTGGCTGCATGCAGCGGCTGCCGACTTGTCTGAAGCGCGCGCTTACCGGTACGGCAATGGCGTCACAGTGGACAAAGTAAAAGCCGCGCGCCTGTTCGAACAGGCCGCAGTGCAGGGCGACGCCGATGCCGCGTTCACGTTGGCCAACATGCTGCGCGACGGCGAGGGCGTGCCGCAAGATGCGGCCGCGGCTGCGCGCTGGCTGCAACGCGCAGCCGACGGCGAATCGCCAGAAGCGCTGCAGCAGCAGGCGATGGAGGAATCGGACCCGGCGCGCGCGGCGCAGCTATTCAAGGAAGCCGCGCACGCGCTGACCCACCAGCGCCGTTAAAGTCCGAGCGCGGACAAGCCCGGGTGATCGTCCGGACGGCGTCCCTGCGGCCAGTGAAATTTGCGCTCGGCCTCCTGGATTGGCAGGTCGTTGATGCAGGCGTAGCGCGTCGTCATCAGGCCATCGGCATCGAATTCCCAATTCTCGTTGCCGTAGGAGCGGAACCAGTTTCCCGCATCGTCATGCCATTCATAGGCGAAGCGCACGGCAATGCGGTTGTCGGCACACGCCCACAGTTCCTTGATGAGACGGTAATCCTGTTCGCGAGTCCATTTCGCCGTCAGAAATGTCACGATATCGGCGCGTCCATTGACGAACGTGGCGCGGTTGCGCCAGCGTGAATCGGGGGTATAGGCCAGGCTGACGCGCGCCGGGTCGCGCGAATTCCAGCCGTCTTCGGCAAGACGGACTTTCACGATGGCGGTGTCCACCGTGAAGGGCGGGACGGGCGGGCGGGTGGTGGACGTCATGGAAAATCCTTGTGGGTAAATATTCAGCGAAACAATCAGTTGAGCGGCGAGGTGAGCAGCGAGGTGAGCAGTGGCGTCAGATCCGGATCGCTCCTGGCCATCGCACGCTGGTACGCCGGCCGCGCACCGATGCGGGCGAGGTAAGCGCGGATGTGCGGCCAGGGTGCCAGGTCGACTGGCTGAAACAGGCGCATCGTCGTCAGCGAAAACACGCTCATGATATCGGCCAGCGTGAACTCGGCGCCGGCCAGCCACGGCACCACCGCGAGGCGTTCTTCCAGGAGTTCAAGAATGCGTGTGAAGCGGTCCTGCACCGACGTCAGCACCGGGTGGCCGGCTGGCAGTGTGGCGCGGGTGACTGTCATCAGGCGGGCCAGCGTCGACTGCAGATTTCCGTTGGCGAAGTGGAACCAGTAAAGGTAGTCCGGGTAGTGAGCGTGCGACGGGCCGGGCTTCATCAGCGGGTAGTCGGCACCGTACATGACGGCGAGGTATTCGACGATGGCAGCCGATTCGGCCAGCATCACATTGCCGTCTTCAATGACAGGCGCCGCGCCCAGCGGATGCAGTGCCCGCAGCGCTGGCGGCGACAGCCGGGTGACAGGATCGCGGGTGTACCGCACGAGTTCATAGGGGATGTTCATCTCTTCGCACAGCCAAACGATGCGTTCCGATTGCGAGTGGCCGAGGTGGTGGATCTTGATCATGGTGCTCCAGTTGCGTGGAAGGAATGGCAGCCCGCTCAGTTTTCCGGTGCGATGGTTGCGGTCAATTCGGCCGCGATCCGTTCGGCCAGCTGGTAGATATGAAACCCGTCGACAAAGCCATGATGCGCCTGGACCGAAAATGGCACGGCGAGCGTGTTGTCAGGCCCCGCGCGAAATTTGCCCCACGCCAGCGACGGGATATGCGGCGTGGCGCTCGATGCCACCGGATGCTGGATCGAGGTGAAATCGAGCCACGGAATGCACGTGATGAATACCTGGTCCAGGCTGTCGCGCGGGGCCGCAAACCGGTGCGACATGTTCAGCGCCGTCATGCCGGCCGCTTCATCGCGCGCCGCCACGCTGGCTGCCACAAAATCGTGCAAATCATCCTGCCAGTCGAACTGCGCGAAATTCAGATCGTTGTGCTGATTCACGACAGTAAACGATGGAATCAGCCGGTCGATGCGGATCACTTCGTCCTGCCAGACGCGGTAGCGAAAATTGTCGATGGCCAGCACCGAACGCAGCACGGCCCGCAGCATGACGTGAAACGGTGGCAGCGCGCGGACCTTGCACCATGGCCGGAAATCCGGCAGCGTCATGGTGAACGTGATGTTGACGACGGCGCTGTCCATGCCGTCGAAGAGGGCGAAGCGATCGCGCCGGTGTTCGAAATTTTGCATGCTGACATTATCGTTCCATTTCGGTCCCTCTGCGCGACCGTGTAAAATTCCGCCGCCATGAACCATTCTTCCCTCACCATCTCGCGCATCCTGCACGCCGGCTATGTGTTTGCCTGCGGCGACACGCGCATCGCGTTCGATACCATCTTCGAAAACCCGTTCAGCCACAATTGCCACGCGTTTCCCGACGTCGTCTTCGATGTCGACCAGATCCGGCGCGAACGTTTCGATGCCGTGTTCGTCTCGCATTTCCACGACGACCACTGCTCGCTCGACAGCCTCGACCTGCTCGACCGCGCCACGCCCATCTACCTGTATTGCATCTTCGACCAACTGTTTGCGATGGTGCGCGCGCTTGGTTTTACGCACGTCCATGCGCTGGCGTTGAACACGGCAGTGCATGTCGGCCCGTTCCAGGTGACGCCGCGCGAAGCGATGGATGCCGATGTCGATTCGATGTTCCAGGTGCAGGCGTCCGGGCTGAATGTGTTAAATGTCGTCGACTCGTGGATCGACGCGGACACGCTGGCGCAACTGGTGGCGTGCGGTCCGTGGGATATGGTGTTGTGGCCATTTCAGACGATGCGTGAAATTGAGGTGCTGGCGCCGTCGCGCGCGGCGGCCGGGGCGCCCACGCTGCCGGAGGAGTGGATCGCGCAACTGCAGGCGCTGGCGCCGCGCTTCATCGTGCCGAGTTCGTGTCAGTTCGTGCAGGAGCCGTGGTCGTGGTACAACCGCGCATTTTTCCCGATCTCGTACGCGCAGTTTGCGCGCGAGGTGGGGGCGGCGTTACCAGGCGCGCGGGTGATGCGGCTGGACCCGTCGGTATCGGTGCGGCTTGACGCCGAAGGGCTGCATCCAGCGCCGCCGTTGCCGTGGGTGGTGCCGGTGGGCGACCAGGATGTCGATTATGTCTGGGAAGGCAACCTGGCGCCGCCTGCAACCGCCGACATCGCGCGTCATTTTTCCGCGTTGACCGCGGAGCAGCACGCGCGGGTGGTGGCGTACTGCGCCGTGGAATTGCCTGCCCAATATGGCGACGTCGAGGCGGGGTCGGCATATTTCGATGTGGCGCGGGTGTGGCGCCTGTCGGTGTTCGATCACGAGGGCGCGGTGACGGCGTGGCGTTATCTGCTGGCGCCCGGCGGTCCGGCGACGCTTGTGGAGAATGATGCCGATGCCGACGCTGCATTGGGCTGGACCACTGAAATTCCGGCCGCAAAACTGTACGCCGCGCTGGAATCGGGCGAGTCGCTGACGTCGATGTACCTGCGCATCAACGACACGGTGTTCGACGCTGCTACCGAACGTGCGCTGACCGGGGCCGATGTGGTCGACGATCCTTTGATACGGTGTCTGTTCAGTGCGACGTTTGGCGCGTATCAGGCGGCGCAGCTCCAGCGGCTGCTGGCCTGAACGACGCTGATGCATCTGCTTTCTGCATCGTCGGTCCCCCGCAGTCCTACGCCGCCATATCCACTTCACCGGCGTGTTCGCGCACCCATTCCACCAGCGCCGCATCCATCAATGGCCGGCTGAACAGATAACCTTGTCCCTTGGCGCAGTGCAGTTCGCGTACCGCACGCGCCTGCTCCACTGTTTCGATTCCTTCGGCAACCGTGCCCATGCCGAGGCTCTGCGCGACCTTCACGGTGGCCTCGATCAATACCCGGTGGTGCGCGCTGGTGTCGGCCTGGCAGACGAACGAGCGGTCGATCTTGACGATGTCGACTGGCAGCAGGTGCAGGCTCGACAGCGACGAATAGCCGGTGCCGAAATCGTCCAGCGCCAGCGTCACGCCGATGGCTTTCAGTTCGTGCAGGCGCTGCTGGATTTCCTGGTCCTGGGCGGCCAGGCTTTCGGTCACTTCCAGCTGCAGTGCCGACGGCTGCATGCCGGCGTCACGCAAGGCGGCGCGGACCGTGGCGGCAAAATGCGGCTGGGCCAGTTGGGCGCGCGACAGATTCACCGCCAGCAGACGCGGTGCAGCAGTGCCCAGGACACCCTGCCAGCGCACAAAATCGCGGCACGCGGTGGCAAGGACAAAGTCGCCCAGTGCGCCGATCAGGCCGCACTGTTCGGCCACTTCGATGAATTCGAACGGCGGCACCACGCCGCGCACCGGGTGGCGCCAGCGCACCAGCGCTTCCACGCCGGCCGAGAAATCGGTGCTGCCGTCGGCCAGCAGACCGACCACCGGCTGGTACACGACAAACAGCTGCTCTTCTTGCAGGGCGGTGCGCAATTCGGCTTCGATATCGCCGCGCCGCGCCGCACGTTCGCGCATGCCGGTCTCGAAGACAACGTAGCGGGCGCCGCCAGCGCGCTTGGCCTCGACCATGGCAATGCTGGCGTCGCGCACGGCTTCATCCGGATCGATGGCGTCCATCACGCCCCAGACCACGCCCACGCTGATGGTGCAGGTGATGTCGTGGCCCAGCAGGAAGTACGGCCTGCCGATGTTGTCGATCAGGCGCTGCGCGATACTCTCGACGTCCTCGATCCGCCGCATGCCGTCCATGATGACGACGAATTCGTCGCCGCCCAGGCGCGCGGCCATCTGGCCATTATCCCGGCCGATATGGTCGGTGGGCGGGCGCAGCAAGGCGCGCAGGCGCTGGCTGAATTCCACCAGCAGCGCGTCGCCGGCAGCCTGGCCCAGCGTATCGTTGATCTGGCGAAAACGG
Source organism: Pseudomonadota bacterium (assembly GCA_030853745.1). GTDB lineage: Bacteria > Pseudomonadota > Gammaproteobacteria > Burkholderiales > Burkholderiaceae_D > JALYUM01. The sequence goes on from JALYUM010000160.1 coordinate 25,890, forward strand.
TCGCAATTCATGAACAGCAGCGCAACTTCACCACTGTCGTGCGAGCGGTTGGCGGCCAGCAGCGTACCCAGTTGCTCGCGCACTGCAGCACGGTTGGGCATTTTTGTCAGCACGTCGGTGCGGGCGGCGGTATTCAGGCGTTTGGCCAGCGTTTCGCGTTCCCGCTGGATATCCAGCGTGGCATCGGCGACGACACACATCAGGCGCGCCGCATCGAGCTTCAGCAGGCTGATCGCCAGTACTTCAGGCGCCCCCGGACCGCCGGCAGCGTCGCCCAGCGGCACCCGCAGCGCGTCGCAGATGACGCCAGATGGTTCGTCGAACGCGGCCGCCATGGTCGCCAGTTCCGGCGCAAACCGGTGCAGCACCGTGTACAGATTTTCCAGACCATCGCTGCCGACCAGCGGCATCAACAGGTTGGACGCCATCGGGTTGAGCAGCTCGACCGAGCCGGCCCAGTCGATTTGTACGAGTCCGATCGGGGCGCGATACAAAAACTGGACAAGTGCCTCGTAGGCGTCGTTTTGTTGGGCAGATTGGGTCACGGTATTTCTCGGGGAAGAACATTGGTACGCTGCGCCTCGGCGGCGGTGGCGTGCTGGTCGCTGATGTCGCGCAGTATCATGCAGTAGGCAGCATCGGGTTCGCCTTCGTGCAGCAATGGCGTCTGCGGCAGCGGCGCAATCATCGCGCTGCTGAGGAACTGGCTGCCGTCGGCGCGCACCCGCGGGCCGCGTTCGAGTTGCCAGCCATTGGCAACGGCGGTGCGCAAGCGCATCTGCTGGTCGCCATCGGTGGTGGCGCCGGGCGGGAAAAACACGGAATAAGGCTGGCCGACCAGCGCCGGACCAAAGCCGGTGACGCGCCCGATGCTGTCATTCCAGGCGCTCACGCAGCCGTGGCGGTCCAGGCTGACGACAGCGTAATCGCAGATATTGGTGAGAATCGCTTCGATCATGGCGTCGCTCTGGCGCAGCATCCGTTCGCGGCGCACCTGTTCCGTGACGTCCTGGATCACGGCCATCAGGCGGCCGGCATCGAGCTTCAGCAAACTGAGCGACAGCACTTCAGGCGTGCCGCGCTTGACGGGGGCCACACTATTCTGCTGCAGGAAAATCTGGCGCCCGTCGCAGATCATGCCGCTGGGCGCGTCGAATGCTGCGCACAGCGCCCGCAATTCCGGCGCGACAGTGCCGAGCGCATCGAACAGATTGGTCATGCAGGCTGCGGGCGCCAGCGGCAACAGCAGCTGGACCGAAATCGGATTGATGATGCCAATGGCGCCATCCATGTCTGCCTGTATCAGGCCGACCGGGGCAAGGTACAGGAAATGCAACAGCGCCTCGTGTTCGGCGACGAGGGCGGTCAGTGGATCGGCTGTCATTATTGGCGTTGCACGAGAACGTAGCGCACCGCGGCGCCCGGAACAGCAATCAGGCGCAGCGCCACCTTTACCGGACGCATGCGCAGGGTCAACACATAGTCGATGGTCGCATCGAGCAGCACATTTTGATCGAGCGCATCGTCGAAGCGCTGCGCAACCATGAAGTTGTTCATGCACGGCGCCACATTGGTAAACAGCGGCTGGCCCAGCACGCGCTGGGGCGACAGGCCGGCGGCCTGCGATTCAAACCGGTTGTAGCTGCATACGATGGTGTCGGCATCGAAGCCGATCACGCCAAACTCGAGGGTATCGAGCTCACTGTCGGTCGACTGGGCCAGCAATGGTCCCAGCTGGGGCAGATCGAACGTAAGAGTAGTCGCGCTCATCAGTAGTTACTCCTGGGTAAAGTCGGTATCGAAATAAGTATTGTCTATGGGAAACATTTTCGCATGGTGAATTGCACCTGTCAATCGTTGATGTATTGTGCTCGCCTCGTTGCACACAGGCGAATGCGATTCGCGCGCAGTGCGCGCTGGCGAACATACACATTGCGTACGTGATGTTATCTTGCAACAACCAATTACCCTTCTTTTGAAAGTAAGCCATGAACATTCGCTCCGCATCATTTTCCCTGGCCCTGTTGATGTCGCTGGCATCGGTGTCCACCGTCTCGAACGCAGGCTGCCTGAAGGGCGCAGTAGTAGGGGGCGTTGCCGGCCACGTTGCAGGCAAGCACAGTATTGCCGGTGCCGCAGTCGGTTGCGCCGTGGGCCACCACATGAGCAAGAAAAAAGCCCGCGAGCAGGCAGATGCCGACGCCCGTGCGCGCGATCAGCAGCGTCAGGCACCAGCGCAAGCCCAGCCAGCGCCGGTGCGCAGATAAGCTGGAGTTCGGATTTTGAAAGTTGTTCTGCGTTTTTTTGCGGGCGTCCATGGTTTTATGGCGCTCGTGTTCACCTTCATCTCGTTGTTGCTGGTCTGGATTGCCGCGAAAACCACGTGGCTGGCACTGATCAGCGACGATACTGCAGCCCAGGCCACCGAGATCATCGAGGCAATCGGCTTGTTGGCCATTGCCGTGGTGGCGTTGCAGATTGCGCAAACCATCGTGGAAGAAGAAGTCGTGCGCGATTCGCATGTGAGTGCGCCGACGCGGGTGCGGCGTTACCTGTCGCGCTTTCTGGTAGTGGTGGTGGTGGCATTGTCGATCGAAGGGCTCGTGGCCGTCTTCAAGGCCTTGCACGAAAACCCGCTGTTGCTCCCGCACGCCGCCTCGGTACTGGTGGCGGCCGCGCTATTGCTGGCAGGCTGGGGTATCTTCATCAAGCTCAACCGTGCTGCCGAAGATGTTGAGCCGGAAGCGATGGAAGACGCCAAGAGCGAAGATTCCAAGCTCGGATAGTCTTTCTACAGGCAGTCCATGCTGCCACGCATTTGCGCTAGATCAAATTGCGCAAACGCAGCTCCGGAACAATCACTGGGTGCCATCGACCCACTGACCGGAGTGCCGCAATGCGCTTAGCCAAGTTTCTGTTAGCAATTTTTTCGACGCTGCTGTGCTTGGCCGCCCTCACGATCTGCGCGCGGGCATGGGCCGATGAAACCTGCAACTCCCCCTATCTCTCCACGCTGATCCATGGTCAGGAAGACTATTTGTACGTCTGGACGCTGGGCGTGGCAGGCATGGGTGACGGTTCCGATAAACTTGTCACACTGGATGTACGCCCGGGCTCAAAAACATATGGAAAAGTTATTGCCCAGGCCAGCGTGGCCGAGCGCGGCGAAGCGCATCATGTGGGCTTCACCGACGATCGCCGCTTCCTATGGGCCGGTGGCCTGAACAGCAATAAAATTCACGTATTCGATATTGCCGCCAACCCCGCCAGGCCCAAAAAAGTGCGCACAATCTCCAGCCTGGCGGCGAAGTCCGGCTTGTACGGGCCCCACACTTTTTATGCGTTGCCAGGGCGCATGCTGGTGGGCACGCTGTCGAATGCCGTGGACGGCAGCGGCGTGACCGGTATGGCGCTGTACAACAATCGGGGCGACTATCTCCGCAAATACGATCTGCCGGTGGGCGCGGTGGGTGGGGTAGGTGGAGTAGGTGGGGTTGGCGGGACAGCCGGCGGCGATGGCTACGGCTACGATATCGCCATCAACCCGGCGCGCAACGCCATGCTGACGTCGAGTTTCACCGGCCGCAAAAATTACATGACAGACTTGGGCAAGTTGCTCAAGGATCCCGCGGCCATGCAGAAATTTGGCAATACCATGGTCATGTGGGACTTGAAAGCAATGCGGCCGCAACAAGTGCTGGCTGTGCCGGGTGCTCCGCTGGAAATTCGCTGGTCGCTGCGGGAAGGCGACGACTGGTCGATCACGTCGACGGCATTGACGTCGCAGCTGTGGCTCATCAACAAGAGCGCCGGCGGTGAGTGGCAGGCGAAGGCAGTGGCCACTATTGGCGATCCGTCGAAACTGCCGCTGCCGGTGGACATGTCGATTACTGCCGACAGTCGTGGCGTCTGGGTGAATACTTTTATGGACGGCACCACGCGCTATTTCGATCTGTCGAACTCGGCGGCGCCAAAGCAGACCTATTCCAAAAAAATCGGATCGCAGGTCAATATGGTGTCGCAGAGCTGGGACGGCAAGCGCGTCTATGTCAGTAGTTCCTTGCTGGCGAAATGGGACAAGACCGGGCGCGACGACGAGCAGTTCGTCAAACTGTATGGCTGGGATGGCAAAGAATTGACAGAGCTGTTCGCGCTCGATTTTTATAAAAGTAAATTGGGCCGGGCCCACCATATGAAACTCGGCGCCAGGACGCCTGCGGCATCGTTGTGACACGGATGTTGACTAGCATTGCGGCGCGCGGGCCGGTGCTGTGGGTGCTGTGGGTCCTGTTGGTCCTGTTGGTCGTGTTTGTCCTGTCGGTTTTGTTGGCGCTATCGGCCCTGTCAATCCCGTCAGCGCTCGCCTTGTTTGCCTGGTCTGGCCAGCCGGCTTCGTCGATGCGTGCGCCGGATGCCGCGCCGTTACCGGGTCCGGCCGCTGTGTACCCGCTGGGTTTCACGCCACCGGCAGCGGGCAGTTACCAGCTCGAACATATCCAGCAGGCGCCGGATGGCGCGGTTCTCAACAGCAACGGCAGTGCGCACCGGTTGCAAGAATTCACTACCGGGAAAATTACGTTGTTCGCGTTCATTTACAACTATTGCACGGACGCGAAAAGTTGTCCGCTGGCGTATGCGGCAATGGTTTCGCTGCGCAAGATGATTGCGCACGATGGTGCGCTATGCGGCCGCGTACGTTTGGTCAGCATGAGCTTCGACCCGGAAAACGATACGCCAGCAACGATGCGCCTGTATGCCGGCAGCGATGCACGCCCCACCGGTGCGTAGCCGTGGCACTTTTTGACAACCGCATCGAATGACGCGCTGGTGCCGATACTCGATGGTATTGGTCAGGACGCCAGCGTCGCCATGCCGCGCGCGTCCGGACAGCAGATTCCCTTGCTACGCCATCTGTTAAAGGTGTATCTGATCGATGCGTCCGGCAGCGTGCGCGAAATTTATTCACCGGCGTATCTGCATCCGCTGGTGTTGCGCAACGATATCCACACACTGCTGCTGGAGGGCGCGCAACACCCCATGACTTCCAGGGTGGGGTGTACTGATTGAGGCGTTCATGCGTTGATTTCTCCTGCCTTCGTGCCTTGCTGTTTTGCTGCCTTGATGCCTGATCCCTTGATGCGTAGACAGGTTGATGAATAGCCGGGTCGACGCTGCAGTCTGTATTTGCAGCAGTGCGTGTGCGTACGCAGCTTAACCGACGCGCACCGGTGCTTCGGCTATTCTTGACAAATATCCCATACAAAGAGAGTGACGATGGACTTCGACAGCACAACAGCATCGCCCGCACCGGTGACGTCCGGCGGTAAAACCATGGATGCGGAAACGCTGGATTTTCTACGCCAGATTTTTGGTCTGGTGCGCGAAGGCGACACTGAACGACTGGCAGGACTGATCGAGCGCGGCATGCCGGTCAATTTTCGCAATGAGAAGGGCGACAGCCTGATCATGCTTGCGACCTATCACGGTCGCCTTGAAACCTCGCGCCTGCTGTTGCAAGCAGGTGCCGATGCCAATGTGGCCAATGATCAGGGCCAGACGCCACTTGCGGGCGTCGCCTACAAAGGCTACACGGAAATCGCCGCCTTGCTGCTGGAGCACGGCGCCAGAGTGGAAGGCAACAGCCCGGATGGAAAAACACCCTTCATGATGGCGGCCATGTTCAACCGTGTCGACATTCTCGAACTGTTGAGTGCACATGGCGCGCGCCGCGATGCGGTGGACAGCCGCGGCATGACAGCGGTGTCACTCGCCGATTCAATGGGCGCGCAAGACGCGGCGGCCTGGTTGGCAGCGACGCAGGCAACGCCCGTCGAGCTACCCCGCTAAGAACACACTCGAGCAACCCCACTAAGAACACGCAACAAAAATGGCGCGCCTCGCTATAGAAAGGCGCGCTTTTTTTTGGCCAGTCAATGCGCATCGTTTGTACCAGCCATCGCCGGCGCAATGCCATTGCCACATCGAACGACCGTAACCGGCGAATCCAACGAGACTTCGACCAGGCCTCGCATGCAAAGTCTATGCACCTCGACCAGCTGTCGTCGGCCAAGCCAACGACAGCTCGCCTGGCCGCAGCTGGCAAATCCAAAGACACCTCGACCAACCGTAGCCAGTAAAGCCGACGGCATGTCGGCAGGCCGTAGCCAGCGAAGCCTACCGCACGTCGGCCGGCCGTAGCCAGCAAACCCGATTGAACCGCTACGGACGGTGGATGACAAAGCCAAACGCCTCGACCGGCCCTGGCCGGCCAGACACCCATTACACCTCAGACGACTTTTTGTTGCTGGCCACTGCCAGCGCGAGTATGGCGCCTACTGCGCCCACCACCCATGCGGTGGTACTTCCCGAAAAGCCTACTGCGGTGCTGGCGGCAACCTTGCCCGCTTGCGGCACCAGCAGCGCAACGCGCCTCTTGGTCATCTGGGCGCCGAGTTCGCACAGGCGCTCTTTGCTCAGCCGCTGTTCGGCAATTGGCAAAATGACGGTTTCTTCATCGGCTACATGGTGAATCACTTCACGCATCAATTCCAGCAAAACACGATCATGGCGCTCGTCTTCGCCAGGGATGGTGCGCAATTCGCGCATCAGACGTTTCATGTCGCTATGCTCGTGCGGCGACTTGGCCAATACCGGATCGCTGGCATCGATTGTGCGCATGACGGGATAAAAAATTTCTTCTTCCAGCGTCGCATGAATTTCAAGCGCTGCGCAGATGGTATCGCTCAAGGCTTTCTTCACGGACGGTTTTTTGTCCTGCGTAAATTGATGGAACGTGACGAAGACATGTGAGTGATCGAAACGGATCATGTCGGTGATGGTCGGGCTGAGTTTAGTGAGACTGAACATGGCGGTAACTCCTGAGATATTGGTATGGATGTAGTCCCAGTTTACAGTCCGGCATGTTCGTGATCCTTCAGCATTCTGCGCACTTAAACGTCAGCATGCGCCGTCTTTCAATGTCGACGTTGGATTACAAAGTTTACTTCGGGAACGGAAACTTCAGTCGTCACCACTTAATCGCAGTTGCCAGTAACCGACGTCGACCCAGCGTCCAAATTTGCAACCGACCTCGTTGAAATGCGCTACTTTCATAAAGCCCAGTTTTTCATGCAGGCCGACGCTCGCGGTGTTGGGCTGGGCAATGCCGCCAATCGCGAGGTGAAAACCATCGCGCCGGAGTTGATCGAGCAGCGCGCTGTACAGCAGCATCCCGGTGCCGCGTGCCTGGGTACCATTGCACAGATACACGCTGGTTTCCACCGACGTGCGATAAGCCGGACGTGCCCGCCAGGCGGTAGCGTACGCATAGCCGATCACGACGCCGTTTGCTTCCGCAATCAGATAGGGGAGGCCGGCAGCGAGAACGTCCGTCATACGCCTGGCAATCTCGGCCCCATCGACCGGAATCTCTTCGAACGAAATCGTCGTCGTCAGAATGTAATGGTTGTAAATAACGACGATCGCAGAAGCGTCGGAGGGCAGAGCAGGGCGAACAAGCATCATGGATAACAGCGTTGCACGCTAAAGTTAGTTTGCAGGACAAAAAACCGGACGAAAAAAAGCCCCGGACGGATCCGGGGCAATATTAAGTCAATTAGTACCTTAGTCGCGAATTTCCAGTTTGCGGTTCAGGCTCAGGGCAGCCAGCGAGGCCAGCGCGCCCGACAGCAAATACAGACTGACATATTTCAGGCCGAAATTGGCCGACAGTCCGAGAGCGATCAGCGGCGCAAATGCAGCGCCCACCAGCCATGCCAGGTCCGACGTCAGCGCGGCGCCGGTGTAACGGAACCGTGGCTGGAAGTTGGCAGTGACGGCGCCGGAAGCCTGGCCGTACGACAAGCCGAGCAGAGCGAAGCCGACCAGAATGTAAATATTCTGACCCGCAGTGCCGCCATCCATCAGCGTCGGGATGAAAGCGGAGAACACGGCAATGAGGACAGCCAGCGTACCGAGTGTGGTGCGGCGGCCGAATTTGTCGGCGATGATACCCGACAGCAGCGTACCGACGATGGCAATGGCGGCGCCCCACATCTGCAGTTGCAGGAAGTCGGCCGGTGTGCGGGTGTCATACAGCGTCACCCACGACAACGGGAACACGGTCACCAGGTGGAACAGCGCATAGCTGGCTAATGCAGCCAGGGCGCCGATGACAATATTGCCACCCTGGTTTTTCGTCAATTCGACTACGCCGACAGGCTCCAGCTCGTTTTCGTCAAGCAGGCGAACGTATTCAGGGGTCGACACCAGACGCAGCCGGGCAAACAGCGCCACCACATTTATGGCAAAGGCCACGAAGAACGGATAGCGCCAGCCCCAGACCAGGAAATCGTCGGACGTCAGGTTGGCCATCATGAAAGCAAACAGGCCCGCAGCAATCAGGAAGCCTACCGGCGCGCCCAGCTGACCGAGCATGGCGTACCATCCGCGCTTGTGCTCGGGCGCATTCAGCGCGAGCAGCGATGGCAAGCCATCCCACGAGCCGCCTTGTGCCATGCCCTGGCCGCAACGCATCACGGCCAGCAGGACAATCGACGCGCTGCCCAGTTGGGCGTAGCCCGGGAGGAACGCGATGACGACAGTGGACAGACCCATCATGAACAGCGCGATGGTGAGTTTGGCTTCGCGCGAGAAGCGCCGCTGGATGTCCATGAAGACGATGGTGCCGATTGGGCGGGCGAGGAACGCCAGCGCAAACAACGCAAACGAGTACAGCGTGCCTTCAAGGCGGTCGGCGAACGGGAAAAACAGTGCCGGAAACACCAGCACGGAGGCAATGCCGTACACGAAAAAGTCGAAATATTCGGACGCCCGGCCGATGATGACGCCGACCGCGATTTCGCCAGGGTGGATGTCGCCATCGCGCGCATTGATATTGCGGACGCCGGAAGTGGGGGACGACAGCGGAGCGACGCCGGGATCTTTTATTGTATTGGTATTCA
>JALYUM010000179.1 GCA_030853745.1 Pseudomonadota bacterium
CCATGCGACGGCACGGCCTACGTGTTGGGGTCTGAGGTGCAACGGAACGGAAAACGGGGTTAAGGGCTGCTTTCGACCCAAAGCAGACCTTGAAGTGCGCCTTTTACTCTGCACTTTCCAGCGGATAAAGTGGAGATATGTCCGCTGGACGGTTCGTTAGCTGGAGATCGCTGAAACCCGCCAATCGATAATTTTCCAACCAGACATGTCGGCAAGTATTGCAGCCAACCCAGACAATAATCGAACCATTTTGTGATGATGAAGGCGGTGCGCGGTCAAGCTCACAGCTTCCACAAACTGGGCACGACGCCCCTTTTTCGTCAGCGTAAAGTTCAGAAGTTTTTTCTGCTGAAGGCAAGTTCATATTGTTCCGGGATAGAGGTATTGTTGGATAGGTAGGCCACCAGTCAAACTCTAGCGGATGACCGCTTTTGGCCGAATCCGGCCGGTCAGTAAGCTTAGCACTGTGCCGAAGCGAAAATGTGCCCAAGCATCGACTGGCCGGATTCGGCTTTTTGCGGACTGTTATGGCCTATTCGTTCGAAAAATCATGGCTTGATCAGCTTTTTACGGTCCGGACGCAGTCTCCTTTCGGTGACACACGCCGGTACAAAATCTGGCGGGGTACGCCAAGTTCTTCACAAAGAGCGCCCACCTTGGTTTCTGGCTTCCCATGGAGGCCATCGCCAGACGCAGCGTGGCAGGTGTCATCCTAAATGGATGCCCTCCGCTATGCCCTCTTGCCCGCGCAAGATGGCGCAGTTGCCTTCTGAAATTGGCAATGCGATGATTTTCCTTGTTCTTCGCTGTTATGCGCGTGCCAGCCTGCCTTCTGCAACCAGTGCGCGCGTGCGGCTCAGGGTCGACAGCAACGCGGTTTTATAACCCTTGTCGCTATCCATCCAGATTTGTTCGGCTTGCTCTTCCGGGCCATTCGACGTCTTCCCGCGCAGGCCGGTGTAGCAATAGAACTTCAGCTGCAACGCGCCCGTGGCGTCTTCAAACAGTTCGTTGACGATCACGCCTTCGCGCGGTCCGCTCGCCTGGAAGAACGAGACCTTGTGGCCGGCGTCGAACTGGATGATTTCACGCAGGTCCGTGCCGGCAATCGTGGCGTCGCGCACGATGTGCGTGGTGCTTTCTTCCACGACATCGCACCGCGTGCACAGGCCCGGGGGTAAGAAGAGACGCGCGTCGCGCGCTTTCAACACCAGCCCATCCCAGGCCTGGGCGCGCGTCAGGGGAATTTCGCCGTCCGGGTTGACCGGCACCGTGGCAGTCGAATAGATCATGCTGTTTCTCCTTGTGAAAATTGCGGGGCAATGGCGGCGACATAATTGCGATAGCTGCGCAGCGGCCGACCCAGCATCGTTTCGAGGCGCGCAACGTCGCCAGTGTCCGGCACCATGCCGTCGCTGACGAAACGGTCGGCCATCAGGCGCATGTCGTAGGCCATCCAGCCGGGCATGAAGTTGCGCAGGTTTGTCTCGAACGCGGCCGTATCATTGCCGCCGTATGTGATCGGGCGGTCGAGTACGCTCGACCAGATGGCGGCGGCATCGGTGCCTGTCAGCGTGTCCGGGCCCACCACGTTGATGCGTTCCAGCACCATCGGTTGGGTGGCATTGGCGCGATGGATCAGTGCGATGGCGGCAATTTCTCCGATATCGCGTGGATCGACCATGGCCAGGCCCTTGCTGCCGATCGGCATCGGATAGACGCCGTATGCCAGCACGGCGTCCTTGATCGTCAGCTCGTTGTTCATGAAGTAGGCGGGCCGCAGGATGGTGGCGGAAAAGCCCATTTGTTCGATCATGCGTTCGACGCCGAATTTACCAGCAAAGTGCGGCACATTGACGAAACGGTCGCTGTGGATGACGGACAGGTAGACGACGCGTTCGACGCCCATTTCCTTCGCGACATTGAGCGCAATGAGTGCCTGGGTGAACTCGTCGGGAGTGACGGCGTTGAGCAGGAAGAATGCCGACACGCCGGCGAAGGCGCCGCGCAGCGTGGCCGGATCGAGCAGGTCGCCCTGGACGACTTCCACGCTGGACGGGAAATTTGCTTTGGCCGGATCGCGGACGAGGGCGCGGACGTTGATGCCGCGCTGAACGAGCTGGTCGACAACATGGTGGCCGATGGTGCCGGTGGCGCCGATAACGAGAATGGTCATGATGAACTCCTTGAGTGGTTTGAAAGGTGACAATTCATCTTATCCATCCCACGGTAGGGCCGATAGCCGGTATATTGAGACTTCCTGTCTCAATGGTGGAACAGATGGACCTGCTGGCTTTAGTCGATTTCAACCTGGTGGCAAAGTACGGCGGCGTGGGCCGCGCTGCGCGTGCCACCGGGCGTCCGAAAGCCACGCTGTCGCGGCGCGTGGTCGAGCTGGAAGCGAGCCTGGGCCTGCGCCTGTTCGAGCGCGGCGCGCATCAGTTGAAACTGACGCAAGAGGGCACCGCGTTGTACGAACGCACCAGCGTATTGGTGACCGAAATCATCGATACGGCCGGCGATATCGCGCAGGGCAGCGCCAGTCCGCGCGGCCGCCTGCGCATCAGCGCGCCGCTGCTGTTTTCGCAGGCGGCCATGGGCACACTTGCGGCGCGCTTTGCGCTGCGCTATCCCGAGGTCAGGCTGGAAGTGACGACCGAGGACCGGCCTGTCGATATGGTCGAGGAAGGTTACGACCTCGTGATCCGCGTCAATCCGGCGCCGGATGCTAATTTGGTGGGCCGCATTTTCCTGCGCGATCGGCTGGTGTTGGTTGCGCCGCCCGGCCTGGCACCGCCTGGTGACGGGCGCGCCGTGCCCGCGATCGTCCGCGGAAGCCGCAACGCACGCATGGCTTGGCAAGTGCTGACACCGCACGGGCCAGCGCAGATCGACGTTGAGCCGGTACTGAGCCTGGCGACGATGTTCATGGTGCGCGATGCGGTACGCCTCGGTGTCGGCGCGGCGCAATTGCCGTTGTCGCTGGTGAGCCACGACCTGGCGGCCGGAACACTGGTCAACTGGGGGAATGTGGATGCGCCGGAAATCGCGCTGTGGGCGTTGTATCCGTCGCGGCGCTTGCTCAGCACGCGGGTATCGGCGTTCCTGGGCATGCTGAAAGAGGCGTTTCCGACCGGGTCGCCGGAAGAACTGGCGGCGTACCTGGCGGCGTAAAATGCATCAGGCGCCGGACAGCACCGCCACCAGCACCATCACCAACCCCGCCGTCGCCACCAGCCACACCAGCGTGCGCGCGACCGGGATGCCGAACGCATACAGCGGCACGTAAACAATCCGGGCAATCAGGTACATCCAGCAGCCCCACAACGTCAGCGTCCCTTCGCGGCCGGCCACGTGCGCAATCAGCACGGCGGCGATAAACAAGGGCAGGGTTTCAAACAGGTTGGCCTGGGCGCGCTGCATGCGCCCGGTAATCGGACGCTTCGGCGGCCCCGGATCGTCGCGCGGCCCGACGTTGTAATCGGTGCCGGTTTCCTGCGTGCGCAGCATGCCGGGCAGGCTGATCTGGACAAGCGCCAGTACCAGCGTCCAGGCCAGAATGGTCAGTTCGATCGTCATGGTTTTCCTTGAAATATTGGTAAAAATTCTATTCCGACAATATAACCTGACACGTGTTGTATGCGCCGCTGCAATTGTGACGCAGGGCCGCAACAGAGTGACCTCTGGAGCAAGCCAGGATGCTTTCCGGTTCGACTATTTTCATGCGGCCGCGACTATAATTCTTGGATGAAACCATTCGCTGAAATCACTGGTCGATTGACCACGCCACGTCTTGTTCTGCTCCCGATTGCCTTGGCCGCCATGCTGGCCGGTTGCGGTGGTGGCGGTGGATCGCCAGGAGTCTCTTCGGCGACGCCAGTGACGACGACGCCGACGGCGCCGACCGTCACCGCCAACTACCTCGACAGCCAGAACCTGTGCGCCGCGCCGCGGTCGGGCATCGATCCATACACCGGCAAGGCTTACCCGGACAAGCAGGGGACGTTGACCAACGAGCGCACCTTTTTGCGCGGCTGGATCGATCAGTACTATCTCTGGTACAAGGAAGTGCCGAACGTCAATCCGCTGAATTACAGCACTGCGGTCGATTATTTCAACGCGCTGAAAACGCCGTTGCTGACGGCTTTTGGTGCGCCCAAGGACAAATTCCACTTCACCTACACCACGGCGGAATGGAATGCATTGTCGAGCGCGGGCATCGAGCTGGGTTATGGCATCAGCTGGTCGCGCAATACCGGCGCCAATGTGCCGCGCACGTGGATTGCCACCATTGTCGAGCCTGGTTCGCCAGCGGCCAGCGCAGGCCTGCGCCGTGGCGACAAATTGCTGACCGTCGACGGCTTCGATTTCGTCAATGGCAGCGACAGCGCCACGGTCGACAAAATCAACGCGGGCCTGTTTCCGGAAAAAGCCAATGAAGTGCACCGCCTGACGCTGAACCGCAATGGCGTCGTCATCGACGTGTCGCTGACGGCCGTGGCAGTGACGTCGGCGCCAGTGAAAAACACCAAAACCATCGACACCGCCACCGGCAAGGTGGGTTACCTGACATTCGACAACCACAACGAAGTGTCCGAGCGCGCGCTGATCGATGCGGTCACGACGCTGAAAACTGCCGGCGTGACCGACCTGGTGCTCGATGTGCGCTACAACGGCGGCGGCCTGCTGTACATCGCCAGCGAACTGGCGTACATGATTGCCGGCCCGACGCAGACGAGCGGCAAGACCTTCGAAAAGCCCATCTACAACGACCGCTTCGCCGCGCAGACGCCGTTTCCGTTCATGTCCACCGCGTACGGTTTCCAGAGCACAGTCGTGAAAGGCTCGGCGTTGCCGACGCTGAACCTGAAACGCGTCACGCTGCTCACCACCGGCGACACCTGCTCGGCCAGCGAATCGATCATTAACAGCCTGCGCGGCGTGGATGTCGAGGTGAACGTGATTGGTGGTCAGACTTGCGGCAAACCATACGCCTTTACACCGGTCGATAACTGCGGCACGACGTATTTTGCGATCGAGTTCCAGGGCGTCAACAACAAGGGTTTTGGCGACTATTCCGATGGTTTTACGCCGACCTGTACTGTGGCCGACGACCTGCAAAATGCCGTGGGCGACACCAACGAAGGTTTGCTGAAAGCTGCGCTCAGCTACCGCGCCACCGGTGTCTGCCCGGTGCAGACGAGCAGCAGCGCGCAAGCGACGCCGATGTCGATCGTACGCCCGTATGTGGCCAGTCTTTCGGTGCTGCGCGCACACTAAAAAACGCCGCTTTTCCACAAGAACCAGCCTGCACCGGCTGGTTTTTTTGTTTCTATAATTTTTCCTTTTCCCGGAGCCCGCCAGATGATTCGTCCCGCCCTGTTGCTTGCCATGTTGATTGCAGTTCCCCTCGCCCAGTCGGCCCCGAACCTGACCACGGTGTCGGAACGTTCCGGCTTTACCGTCACCGGCCGCTACGCCGAGGTCGAGCAGCTTTGCGCGGCGTTCCAGCAGGCATATCCGGGCGCGGTGCGCTGCATCGAATTTGGCCGGACGCCGGAAAACCGACCGATGCTGGCGCTGGTCGCCACCCGCAGCGGGGCGTTTACGGCCAAGGCGGCGCAGGCGCGCAAATTGCCGGTGACACTCATCCAGGGCGGCATTCACGCCGGTGAGATCGACGGCAAGGATGCCGGCTTCCTGGCGTTGCGCGAAGTGTTGGATGGCAAGCTGGCGAAGGGCGCACTGGACCAGCAGGTGCTGGTGTTCGTGCCGGTATTTAATGTCGACGGCCACGAGCGTTTCGCGAAATACAACCGTCCGAACCAGCGCGGCCCGGTGGAAATGGGCTGGCGCACCACGGCGCAAAATTTCAATTTGAACCGCGATTACGTGAAAGCCGATGCGCCGGAAATGCAGGCGATGCTGGCGCTGGTGAATCAATGGGACCCCATCGCCTACGTCGACCTGCATGTCACCGATGGCGCCAAGTTCCAGCACGATGTGTCGATCCAGGTGGAACCCGTCTATTCGGGCGATGCGCAATTTCGCGCGGCTGGCCTGGCCTGGCGCAAAGGTGTGATCGACGACATCACGAAGCAGGGATCGATGCCGCAGTCCTACTACATGTCGTTTGCGAAGAACGATGATCCGGCGTCGGGTTTTGTCGATGGCGTCTCCGATCCGCGTTTCTCCACCGGCTATTTCCAGTTGCGCAACCGGATGGCGATGCTGGTTGAAACGCACTCGTGGAAAGATTACCCGACCCGCGTGCGCATCACCCACAACGCGATCATTTCGGTGCTCGAACAGGTTGCCGCGCACGGCAAGCAGTGGCAACAGATGGCCGCAGCAGCGGACGCGCGTGCTGCGCAACTGGGCGGCCAGCCGGTGGCGCTGAGCTATAAAACCACCGACAAAACCACCATGGTCGATTTCAAAGGGTATGCCTACACGCGCACGATGTCCGATGTGTCGGGCATGCTGATGACCCGTTACGACGAAAGCACGCCGCAAATCTGGCACGTGCCGCTGCGCGATGAGGTGGTGGCCGATGTGGTGGTGAATGCGCCGCGCGCCGGTTACGTGGTGCCGGCAGCGTACGCCGCGATTGTCGGCGCCAAGCTGGCCCAGCACGGCATCGTGTATCGCACGGTTGGCAAGGATATCGATGCTGCCGCGGTCGATACGTTCCGCGCAGATGTGGCCACGCTGAGCGCAAAATCGGTCGAATCGCACCAGCGCATGACGGTGATGGGCAGCTGGAAAAATGAGCCGCGCAAAGTGAGCAAGGGCGCGTTATTCGTGCCGATCGCGCAACCGAAAGCGCGCCTGGTGGTGGCCATGTTCGAGCCGCAAGCGCCCGATTCATTGCTGGCGTGGGGACTGTTCAATAACGCGTTCGAGCCGAAGGAATACATGGAAGAGTACGTGGCCGAAGACGTGGCGCGCGAGCAGATGGCGGCCGACCCGGCGCTGGCTGCTGCGTTCCGCAACAAGGTGGCCACGGACGCCGCGTTTGCGAAAGACCCGCATGCGCGGCTCGAATTCTTCGCCCGCCGCCATGCCTCGTGGGACGAGCGCCTGAACCTGTATCCGGTGATGCGCACCGACGTGGCGCTGTAACTTTTTATGCTGCGGTCGCGGTGGCCAGTTCCGCCGCCAGCGCTGCATCCAGCGCGGCTGCCTTCACTGCTGCCGGCCGCGCCTTTACCCGCTGCACATACGCCATAATTTCTGGCAGCTCCGGCACCAGCTTGAATGCCGTGGTCCAGCCCAGCGCCGTGCCCCACAGCACATCCACCGCACTGAAGCGCTCGCCCAGCAGATACGGTCCCTTGCGCAATTGCGCCGCGAGGGTTTCCAGCATCGTGTCGTAATCGCCATACGGACACAGCGATGGCGGGGCCGGCTCGCGTTTCAGCGCTTTATCGATCAGCGCCGGCTCGAAGCTCGAGCCGTAAAACGCCATCCAGCGCAGATACGGTCCGCGCAATGGATCGTCGAGCGCAGGCGCCAGGCCTTTGTCGGCGTACAGGTCGGCAAGAAACGTGTAGATGGCGGGCTGTTCGGTCACGAGCGCGTCGCCATGCATGACTGCCGGCACTTTCCCCATTGGATTGACGGCCAGGTAGGCAGCGTCGCGCTGCTTGATATCGACCATGTGCAGCGCATAGTCCGCTTCCAGTTCTTCCAGTAATACCCGGGCCCCGGCCGAGCGGGTATTGGGTGCGTGAAACAGGGTGATGTGGCGGTGCATGGCAGTCTCCAGGGCGTGTCGAAAGGTCACTGTAGTGTGCCAGCGTTGGGTCAGTTCTGGTACACCGGCAGTACGTTTATTGCACATCGTGCTGGTATTGACGCGGATTTCGTACCGGTGCGCGCCCGGCACGCATTTTGCATTTCCTATATCGTGACTGCAGAGGCGCTGTGCTTCGACGTCATGCCGCTACGCTGCACAAGCGACATATCATCTTGAATTACTTGAGGAGCTCGATCATGAACTGGACCACACCTGCATTTACCGACCTGCGTTTTGGCTTTGAAATCACGATGTACATCGCCAACCGGTAATACCCCCGCTCCACCGGAAACCCTGCGCCAGAGCCGCATGGCCTGCGCGCAGGGGTCCTTTTACAGAATTCAGCATGAAAATCATCGTTTTGGGATCGGCCGCCGGTGGTGGCTTCCCGCAGTGGAATTGCAACTGCCGTAATTGCGCCGGCGTGCGTAACGGCACCATGAGCGCGACCGCGCGCACGCAGTCGTCGATTGCCGTCTCGAACGACGGCAATCAATGGGTGCTCATTAACGCGTCGCCCGATATCCTGGCGCAATTGCGCGCCACGCCAGCCCTGCATCCGGCGCCCGCCAGCCGCGATTCGCCCATTGCCGCCGTGCTGCTGATGGATGCGCAGATCGATCACGTGACCGGGCTGCTGATGCTGCGCGAAGGCAAAAAGCAATTGCCGCTGTACTGCACCGAACCGGTGTGGAACGACCTGAACACCAGCCTGCCGCTGGCGCCGGTGCTGTCGCATTATTGCGGCGTGAACTGGCATGCCCTGGAGATGATCGGCGACGGTCCCGCCATGCAACCGATGCAGGTTCCCGGCGTCGATGGCATCCGCTTCACGCCACTGGCGCTGTCGAGCAAGGCGCCGCCATATTCGCCGCACCGGAACAACCCTGTGATTGGCGACAACATCGGTTTGCTGATCGAAGACGTCGCCACCGGAAAAACAGTATTTTATGCGCCTGGCCTGGGCGCCATCGAGCCCCAGGTGGAAGCTGCCATGCGCCGCGCGGATTGCGTGCTGGTCGACGGCACCTTCTGGACCGCTGACGAGATGATTGCCCTGGGCTACTCGCGCAAAAGTGCGGCCGACATGGGCCACCTGCACCAGTCCGGCCCCGACGGGATGATCGCGGTGCTCGACACATTGTCCACACAACGCAAGATCCTCATTCACATCAACAATACCAACCCGATTCTCGACGACCACTCGGCCGAACGCGCGACTCTTGCGCAGCACGGTATCGACGTGGCGTTCGACGGCATGGAGATTAACCTGTGACCATTGCTCCACCCTGGGACCGCGTCGAATTCGAAGCACAATTGCGGGCGCGCGGCGCCGGCTACCATATTCACCATCCGTTCAATGTCAAAATGAATAGCGGCCAACTCGAACCGGACCAGATCCGGGGCTGGATTGCCAACCGCTTTTATTATCAGGTGAACATTCCGCAAAAGGATGGCGCCATCATCGCCAACTGCCCGGACCGGGAAACACGGCGCAAGTGGGTGCGGCGCATCCTCGACCATGATGGTTACGATGGCAACGAAGGCGGCATCGAAGCATGGGTGCGCCTGGGCGCCGCGGCCGGCATCGACGCCGATGCACTGTGGTCGCAACGCCACGTGGTGCCGGGCGTGCGCTTCGCGGTCGACGCCTATGTGAACTTTGCGCGCCAGGTGCCCTGGCAGGAAGCGGTCTGCTCGTCGCTGACGGAAATGTTTGCGCCGCAAATTCACAAGGACCGCCTGGCCAACTGGCCGACGCATTATCCGTGGATCGATCCGGAGGGGCTGCATTATTTCCGCAGCCGCATCTCGCTGGCCGAGCGCGACGTCGAACATGGGCTGCAAGTGACGCTGGACCATTTCACCACGCGCGTCCAGCAAGAGCGCGCGCTGGTCATCCTGCAGATGAAACTCGACATTTTGTGGGCCATGCTGGACGCCATCGACCGGGCGTATCCATGAACGCGCTGCCGGAGAAACCGAAACTGAAACGCCTGTTTCGCATGCAATGGGAAGAGGCGCAGGGCAATTACGTGCTGCTGTATCCGGAGGGCATGGTGCAACTGAACCAGAGCGCGGCGGAAATTTTGAAACGCTGCGATGGCCAGCGCGATGTGCCGGCCATCATCGCCGCGCTCGAGCAGGATTTCAACACCACTGGCCTGCAGGCCGATGTCGACCATTTTCTGAACGCCGCCAACGAGCGCGGCTGGCTGGGCTGAACCATGGACATGATTGCGCCGCCGCCTGCGAGCCAGATCGCGCCGCCGTTGTGGCTGCTCGCCGAGCTGACCTACCGCTGCCCGCTGCACTGCGCGTTTTGCTACAACCCGGTCGATTACGCTCATGAAAAAACCGAGTTGACCACGGAACAGTGGTTCGACGTCATGCGTCAGGCGCGCGCGATGGGCGCCGCCCAGCTCGGCTTTTCCGGCGGCGAGCCGCTGGTGCGGGACGACCTGGAAGAGCTGATTGGCGAAGCGCGCCGGCTGGGGTTTTATACCAACCTGATCACGTCGGGGGTGGGCCTGACCGAGGCGCGTCTGGCGCGCATGGCCGAACTGGGGCTCGACCATATCCAGCTGTCGTTCCAGGATTCGACGCGCGAGATGAACGATTTTTTATCCAGCACGAAAACCTTCGATCTGAAGGCGCGCGTGGCCAAGCTGATCAAGCAGTATGACTTTCCGATGGTGCTCAATGTCGTGCTGCACCGTTTCAACCTCGACCATATCGGTACCATCATCGACATGGCGCTGGCGATGGGCGTCGAGTACCTCGAACTGGCGAATACCCAATATTACGGCTGGGGCATGGTGAACCGCGCCCAGCTGATGCCGACCCGCGAACAGCTGGTGCGTGCCGAAGCGGTGGTCAACGAATACCGGGCGCGCATTGGCGACAAGGTGCGCATCCTGTTTGTTGTGCCTGATTATTTCGAGGAGCGGCCCAAGGCGTGCATGAATGGCTGGGGTTCGGTGTTTCTCGGCATTGCGCCTGACGGCACCGCGCTGCCTTGCCATGCGGCCCGTTCGCTGCCGGGCATTGCATTCCCGAACGTGCGCGATTTTTCGGTGAAGGATATCTGGTACGCCAGCGGCGCATTCAACCGCTACCGTGGCGACGCGTGGATGAAATCGCCTTGCAGTACTTGTCCGGAAAAGCACAAGGATTTTGGCGGCTGCCGCTGCCAGGCGTACGCGCTGACGGGCGACGCCGAAAACGCCGACCCGGTGTGCGCGCTGTCGCCGCACCACGCCGAGGTTCACACCATCGTCATGCAGGCGCACCATACGCAGCAGCTTGTGCAGGAACAGCAGGTGCGGGAGCAGCCGATCGTGTTCCGTAACGACGCCAACTCGCGCCGGATCGGCAAGCCGACGACGGTTTAAGCCGCTGCCTGCCGCTGCAACAATTCCTTCTGAACCTGGGTCACCAGGAAACCGGCCACGATGGTGGTGCCGACGACGACATAGCCGACCGTTGGAAAGCCGGTCAGCTTGCCATCGGCGCCGGTACCGACGATATGGCCCGCGACCACCGCTGCCAGGCCGCCCGACAGTTGCTGGAGCGACGCGCTGATGGCGTTGAACGAGCCGCGCATGCCCGGTTCCGGCACCGATGCGGCCATTGCCTGGTACGGAATCATGCGCGAAAAAATCCCCAGGAACATGACCACGTTGACACCGACGACGACCCACAGCGGCACCGCCGACAGGTGGGTGTAGGTCATGACCATCACGATGGTGACCGTGCTGCCAAAATAAAATACCGGCATCTTGCCGAAGCGGTCAGCCAGTTTGCCAATCAGCGGGCCGACGAAGATGGTGCACAGGCCGGTGATCAGGTAAATGGTCGGCAACTTGTCGAGGCCGATGCCGAGGTTGTTGACGGTGAACACGCTGGAAAACGGCATCAGCATGAAGCCGCCCGTGGCCAGCAGGCACGTCGTGGCCAGGGCGGGCAAATGGCGCCGGTCGGTCACCGTGGCAATCAGGTGCTGTAGGGCATTCGATTTTTTCTGGTCTTTCAAGTGGGCGTCGACCGGTTGCAGGCGCCAGGCCAGCAGGATGCCGCCCACCGCGCCGACGGCCACGATCAGGAAGAACGGCGCGTGCCAGTCGTAGTGGTTCGACAGGTACAAAGCGACCGGAATGCCCATCACCTGGCTGGCGGCAAACGCGGTCTGGATGATGCCCATCACGCGCCCGCGCAAGGCTGGTGCGAACAGGTCGGTGGCAATGGCCAGCAGCACCGAGCCGATCACGCCGCCGAAGATGCCGGTGACGATGCGCGCCGCCAGCATCGCTTCGAACGAACGGGCGAGGCCGCACCACAGGGTGCCGCACAGGAAGCCGACATAAAAGAACAGCAGCAATTTCTTGCGGTCGAAGCGGTCGGCAAATCCGGCCGCCAGCAAGCCGGACAGCCCGGCGCTGAAGGCATAGGCCGATACGACGATGCCGAAGCGTGCCGGCGATATATGTAGTGCAGGCATGATGACGGCGCCGAGCGGCGACATGACCATGAAGTCGAGAATGACGGCAAATTGTAAAAAGGCGAGCAGGCCGGCAACGAATTTCTGGTAGCCGGTGAAGGGCACGGTGGCGGTTTTTTCGGTAGTGTTGGCTTGCATGACGAACCTGGTGGGCGGGCAATCCAGCAATATACTGGAACTGTGTGCGCCGTTCAGTTGATGCCGTGCGCTGCTGGCCTCAATGCCAGCGCGTGCTGCATGAAGCTGGCCTCGGCCACCGGACTGCGGCCAAACATGCGCTTGAATTCGCGCGAAAACTGGGAGGCGCTTTCGTAGCCGACCAGCGCGCTGGCGCTGGCTGCCGTCACGCCGGTTCTCACCATCAGCAGCCGCGCCTGGTGCAGCCGCGCGGCTTTCACGTACTGGATCGGCGAACACTGGGTCACCGCCTTGAAATGGACATGAAAGGCGGGCACGCTCATGTTCGCTTCCAGAGCGAGGCTGGCCACGTTGACGTCGGCCTGGTAGTCGGCGTGGATGCGGCGCAGGGCCCGCGCAATCTTGCCGAAGTGGCCCTGGCTGGTCAGCGCCGCACGCATCGCGCCGCCTTGCTCGCCCATCAGCACGTGATAGCAGATTTCGCGCACCAGGCCCGGCCCCAGCACGCGCGCTTCGATGGGGCAGACCAGCGCTTCGAGCAGGCGCAGCACGCTGGCCTCCAGGCGCGCATCGAGCCGGGTGGTCATGACAGTGGCGGGCGTGTAGGTCACGCTGTCGTCGCCGGTGGCCACCAGCAAATCGGCCAGCGTGGTGCGGTCGATGCGAATCATCAGGCCGAGCATCGGTTCTTCGGCGGTGGCTTCGGTTTCCGCGACGAATGGCAACGGGACCGACATCACCAGATAATGGCGGGCATCGAAGCTGAAGACAGCGTCGCCCAGGTAACCGCGCTTGCGGCCCTGGACAATGATGCAGATACACGGCTCGTACAGCACCGGCGTGCGCGCGACGGGACCGTTGGCGCGCATCAGTTTGACGTCGGCGAGCGCCGACAGCGTCGCGCCGGCGGTGGGCGCCAGTTGCGTCAGCAAAGTAACCATGCGGTTCATGTTGCTCCTTTTGTAGTGAACAGGAATGATCTACTAAAACAGCCAGAGCGCCCAGCATATCCTTGCGACGCAATAGGATCAGGCAAGAAGTGGATAGCAACGGGTATGGCCGGCGCGCGCTGCGAGCCCTACGATGGCATCCTCTCTTTGAAAGGACATCACCATGAGCAAAGTCATTTTGATTACCGGCGCCAGCAGCGGCATCGGCGAGGCTACGGCGCGCCTGCTGGCCGCTGAAGGCCACCGCATCGTGCTGTGCGCGCGCCGCACCGAGCGCCTGATCGCCATCGTCGGGGATATCCGCGCGGCTGGCGGAAAGGCGGAATGCTGCGTGCTGGATGTGACGCAGCTGGACAGCGTAACGAACGCGGTGGCGTTTGCCGAAGAAGTGTTCGGCCCGCTCGACGTCATCGTCAACAATGCCGGCGTGATGCCGCTGTCGACGCTGGACGCCCTGAAAGTCGATGAATGGAACCAGATGATCGACGTCAATATCCGCGGCGTATTGCACGGCATTGCCGCCGTGTTGCCGGGCATGCAGGCACGCGGGAGCGGCCAGGTCATCAATATCTCGTCGATTGGCGGCCACACAGTCAGCCCGACCGCGGCCGTGTATTGCGCCACCAAGTTTGCAGTGGGGGCGATCTCCGAGGGCTTGCGCCAGGAAGTGGGCGCCGCCATCTGCGTTACTGTCATTTCGCCGGGCGTGACGATATCGGATCTGGCCGAGTCGATCTCCGACCCGGTGGCGCGGGAAGCGATGCGCGGCTTTCGCCAGGACGCGATCCCCGCCGCCGCGATCGCACGCGCGATCAGTTTCGCGATTGCACAGCCTGCCGACGTAGATGTCAGTGAAATTATCGTCCGGCCCACCGCCAGCGCCTACTAAAATCAACCCGGGGTCAGGTCTGCCATTCGTACACGGGCTCGACCGCAACGCGTTTTCAATTGAACATTTTTGCTTTTTCGAGACCGCCAATTCAGCTATACAGTCGAGCCCGTGTACGAATGGCAGACCTGACCCCGGGTTGATTTTAGTAGGCGCTGGCGGTGGGCCGGACGATAATTTCACTGACATCTA
>JALYUM010000013.1 GCA_030853745.1 Pseudomonadota bacterium
GTTTCAGGCACCAGCGGGCCGCAGACATGAAGGCGGATGGGCGGCTGGACAGCGGCGAGATATCGGCGGCTCTGGGCCACCGGAGCGATGCGACGAAATCAACGTACGGGCACCCGAACATGTGCAAGGGGCGCGGCGTGGCGCCGGCTCGGGTAACAGCGGCTCGCCAAGTGAAGGCGAGAGTAGTGTTGCGAAGTAAAACGTTCAGGAAGGTAGCGACATGACTGGGCCGAAGTTCCCCCCACTGGATCAAGAGACACGCACTCACGTCAATACGGCGTGCGCTGCGTACCATTTAGGACGGCGACCTCAGACGATGCGCGTCTGGGCGTGTCACGAGAGCGGTCCGCTGAGGCCAACACGGATAAATGGTAGGTTGGCCTGGGAGGTGGCCGCGATGGTTAAGCTTCTTTTTGGAGAGAAACCGTAGCGCGGAGCGACGCTTCTACCCATGCGCAAACGCTGCTTGCCGCTCTTCCAACTTAACGTCAAAGCCTTCGAACGTAGGCGGTACCTGTGCGCTCCGCACGTAGGGTCTGTCGATCATGACGTGCAGAGTCACTTGGCCATCCTCATGCCAAGGAAGAATCGATACAGTGCCGTATGGCAGCGAGAGCGACGCTAACAGCTCTCGTGCCGCTTGGTTCGGAGTCATAATTTTTAATTGTGTGCGCTCACAAGCGTTACACCCAGAGTAGCCAAAATTGGCATCAAAGGCAACGCAAATGAAATTCCGTTGCCGTTCCCTGCAAATACTAGCCCTACCGCGAAACGTTCGCCGTTCTGTTGGATAGTAATGAGTGAGCCAGAATCGCCGGGTTGCGAGAACGGCTCGCCGGGGTTGATGCCTTGAATTGCGAAAACCGGATCGAAGAACGAGATGTGGTCTCCGAAGCCGGCGGTATTGTACTTTACTGGGTGCGGGCCGGTAACCTGGCCAAGGATGAGGCCCTGGGTGTGCCCAGTCGTGCGACCTACTTTCTCTACAGTTTGACCCGCGAGCATGTCGAATGCCTTCGCTGGCGTGTCGTACAGATTTCCCTGGTACGAACATACCTGAGCAACGTTAGCAATTCGTATGAGTGCTGCGTCGCTATTGGTGGTGATGTCGACGTTGTCGGGCAATCCTTGAACCATTGGCAACGCGCGAACGTGATACCCCAAGGTAAACGGATCAAGACCGTTTGCCGTAATGTCAATGTGGCCAGGAGCAAGAATTTTCTCGCCGATATTGGCGTAGTTGCACATGCCGCTAACGTGATTATTTGTGAGCCCAAACAGCGTGCCCGCGGCGTCGCGAACTAAGCAGCCCATCGTCCCAGCACCGATGCTTTTGGCGGGGTGAATAGAACCGCCGCATGCCATCGTATTGTTGCGTATAACGTACGGCGAAGGCGTCATCCCCCCGGGTGGGCCGCCTGCCTGGGCCATTCCACCATGGATGTAGCGAATGGTTACTTCGCCAGCAACTGACTGCGGAAGAATTTTCTTTTCGGCGACCTGCACCGAACGTTCAGTGAAGACGATGACTTCGTTGGTCGCGTCGTTGAACGCTACTGCAGTGATACCTCGGTGGCGTAAAACGCTCTCTGCTTTGTGCGATATGGCCAGGGAGTCAAAGAGGGCGTCCTTGTCTTCATCCTCAAGATTCAGATCGATCGGAAACTCATTCTTAAACAGATGATTTTCCTGAGCCCATGCTCGTATGGCAACTGCAACCTCTTTCGCGTTCATCGTCATTCCAAAGTCTCTGTAGTGAATTATTAGGAAGCAACAGCATACCTAGTCGATATCCAAAAGACACGAAGAATCAGTCTGACGGCCGATACTCGCAACAGCGGAGCAACAATGATGCACGGACTCCGCTTACACACTGGTTACATGGGAGACGCCTGAAAGCAAAAAAGGGCTACAAGCCGAAGCGTGTAACCCTTTGATATTGCTGCTAATTCTTGGTGGCCCGGGGCGGAATCGAACCACCGACACAAGGATTTTCAATCCTCTGCTCTACCGACTGAGCTACCAGGCCAAGAGGCATGATTATAGACAGCCGCTTTATGCTTTGCAAGTCCTGCATGCAACTTTGCTGAAATAACCCTGTCGGACCGCTGAACCTGTGTTGAAACAGCCCGTAGAAACAAGCCGCTATAATGAGCCGCATGAATGCATCCACCACTTCTTCCACCGCCATGCACAGCGATGTGTGCATCGTCGGCAATGGCGTGATCGCCAAAACAGCCGCGCTCGGTCTGGCACAGGCAGGGTACAGCGTGACCCTGCTGGCGCCCGCTGGCGTGCCGCCGGAAACCGATGTAGCGTCATGGGACGTGCGCGTGTACGCGCTCAATCGCACGGCCCACACATTGCTGTCGTCGCTGAAGGTATGGGGCGCGCTCGATATGGTGCGCGTGGCGCCGGTCGATACGATGCAGGTGAATGGCGATGGCAAGAATGCCGGTGAGCTCGCGTTCGACGCCTTCGGTGCGCACGTTGGCACGCTCGCGTGGATCGTCGAAGACCGCAACCTGAACCAGGCGCTCGATGCCGCACTGCGTTTCGCGCCGAAAATCCAGCTGGTGCAGGGCCGCGCGGCCGCGCTGGTGCAGGACGCTGACAGTGCCGGCGTGCGCCTCGAAGACGGCACCGTCATTACCAGCGCGCTGGTGATTGGCGCCGACGGCAAGCAGTCGTGGGTGCGCGGGCAATGCGATATCGGCGTCGATTATCGCGCGTATCACCAGACCGCCATCGTCGCCAATTTTTCCTGCGACAAGCCGCACAACGGCGTCGCGCACCAGTGGTTCACCTGCGCCGAAGGGATCATCGCGCTGCTGCCGCTGCCAGGCAACCGCGTCTCGCTGGTCTGGTCGGCGCCGGAAGTACTGGCCGAAACGTTGATGCATGAATCGCTCGGCGAACTCGCGATCCGCCTTGGCGAACATGCCGACGCGGTGCTCGGTACATTGAAACCGCTCCAGCCTGAAACCATGCAGGCAGTGCCGCTGTCGCTGGTGCGGCCGCATGCCATTGTGGCGCCGCACGTCGCGTTGATTGGCGACGCTGCCCACGTTGTGCATCCGCTTGCGGGTCACGGCATGAACCTGGGCTTCGCCGATATTGCCGACCTGCTGAAGACGCTTGCGGCACGCGAGGACCATCGCAGCATCGGTGACGCGCGCGTGCTGGCGCGTTACGCGCGGGCGCGCAAAGAAGAAGTGCTGTTGATGCAGTTGGCCACCGATGGCCTGGAGCGCCTGTTCAGCGCCAATCTCGAGCCGGTGCGCCTGGCGCGCAATATCGGCATGAACGTGTTGAATAAATTACCGATGCTCAAACGGCGCCTGATGGCGCACGCGCTGGGCAAATAGAACCACCTTCACGAAAGTCTCACACCATGTTCAAAACCAAGCTCGCGCTGCTGGCAGCGTCCGTCTTCATCGCGTCCTGCGTCAACGCCGAAACCACGCTGGAAGCCACCATCAAGAAGGCGCTCGAACCGCGCCTCGGCGATGGCGCAAAGATTGAATCGGTGCGCGAAACGCCGTATGCCGGCCTGTATGAAGTGCGCGTCGGTGGCGATATTCTTTACACCGACAAAAAGGGCGAGTTCCTCGTCATCGGCCACGTGTACGACGCCAAGACATCGCAGGATTTGACCAAGGCGCGTCTCGACGACATCAACAAGATCAGCTTCTCCGATCTGCCGTTCGACTCGGCCATCAAGCAGGTCAAGGGTAACGGCAAGCGCGTCATCGCCGTGTTCGAAGATCCGAACTGCGGTTACTGCAAAAAGCTGCGTCAGACCACGTTGAAGGACATCGACAACGTCACGATTTATACCTTCATGTACAACATCCTGTCCGACGATTCCTTTACCAAGTCGAAAAATATCTGGTGCGCGCCGGACCGCGCCAAGGCATGGGATGACTGGATGCTGAACGGGAAAGCTGCCGCCGCTGCACCGGCTGCCTGCGCCACGCCGAACGACAAGATTTTCGCCCTTGGTCGCAAGCTCCGTATCGAAGGCACGCCCGCGATCTTCTTCGCCGATGGCACGCGCATCCCGGGCGCCATCGACCTGAAGGGGATGGAAGCGAAGTTCGCCACCGTCAAGCAGTAAGACCGTGATTGTCGGCATCCTGCTCGCTGCCGGGCGGGGCCTGCGCTTCGATCCCTCCGGCGTGCAGGACAAGCTGCTCCAGCCTTTACCGGATGGCGCTACGGTGGCGGAGGCCAGCGCGCGCCATCTTCTCAATGTCGTACCGCGCGTGATTGCGGTCGTATCGCCAGCCGACCGTGGCGTGGCCGCAGTCTTGCGGGCGCTCGGCTGCGACGTCACCGTGTGTCCCGCTGCCGACACCGGCATGGGCGCTTCACTGGCGCATGCGGTAGCCGCTTCGTTGACGGAACCGCAGCCGCACGCGTGGCTGATTGCGCTCGGCGACATGCCCTTCGTGGAAGTGGCGACGCTGCAGGCGCTGTGCGCAGCCCTGGACAGTGGCGCCGCTATCGCTGCACCCATGTTTCAAGGGCGGCGTGGCAATCCGGTTGGCTTCGGCACGGCGCATCGCGATGCCTTGCTGGCGCTGACGGGCGAGGAAGGCGCGCGCCGCATTGTGCGTGCATCGGTCGTCGTGGAGGTCGATGTAGATGACCCGGGGATTGTGCGCGATGTGGATACGCGCGCAGATTTATAGCGTCGGCGCGCTTCGTGGCCGGTCTCGCATCCGCTACACTAGAAAAAAACCTTCACGAGACCACCATACAATGAAAAAACCACGCGCCCAGCCGCCAGTTGTCCGGTACACGATCGTTCCGCACGACCTGGCCGGCCATCTCTTCAATGTCACCGTCACCGTTGCCGCGCCGGACCCTGACGGGCAAGAGTTTGCGCTGCCAGCCTGGATTCCGGGTAGTTACATGATCCGCGAATTCGCCCGCAATATCGTGCGGATCCGCGCCGAGGCCGACGGTACGGGCGTTACGCTCACCAAGCGCGACAAGCATTCGTGGCGTGCGGCGCCGTGCAGCGGCCCGCTGACGGTGCACTACGAAGTCTATGCGTGGGACCTGTCGGTGCGCGCGGCCCACCTCGACCAGACTCACGGCTTCTTCAACGGCACCAGTGTTTTCTTGCGCGTACTCGGCCAGGAAGCCACCCCGCACCAGGTCGATATTCAGCGCCCAGCCGACGCGGCAGCACGCACCTGGCGCGTCGCCACGGCGCTCCCTGAACAGGGCGCGAAACGCTACGGCTTCGGTACCTACGTGGCCGCCGACTACGATGAATTGATCGATCACCCGGTGGAAATGGGCGACTTCGCGCTGGCCACATTCACGGCGCATGGCATCCCGCACGACATCGTCATCTCGGGCCGCGTGCCCAATCTCGACATGCCGCGCCTGCAGGCCGACCTGCAAAAAATCTGCGAAACGCAGATCGCCTTTTTCGAGCCACTGGAAAAGCGTGCGCCGATGCAGCGCTATGTATTTCTGACGCTGGCAGTAGGCGACGGCTACGGTGGCCTCGAGCACCGCGCGTCCACTGCGCTGATCTGCGCGCGCGCCGATTTGCCCAGCACCTCGGCCAAGCCTGCCGCGGAGCCGGGCGAGGGCTATTTAAAATTTCTCGGCCTGTGCAGCCACGAGTATTTTCATACCTGGAACGTCAAGCGCATCAAGCCGGCGGCCTTCGCGCCGTATCAACTGCAGGCGGAAAGCTATACGCCTTTGTTATGGCTGTTCGAAGGTTTTACCAGCTACTACGACGACCTGATGCTGGTACGCGCCGGGATCATCGGCGAAGCGACGTATCTGAAACTGCTCGGCAAAACCGTCGGCGGCGTGTTGCGCGGCAGTGGCCGCACCAAGCAAAGCATCGCCGATTCGAGCTTCGACGCGTGGAGCAAATACTACCGCCAGGACGAGAACGCGCCGAACGCCATCATCAGCTACTACACCAAGGGTTCGCTGGTGGCGCTGGCGTTCGACCTGACCATCCGCGCCAAAACCGGCGGCGCCAAATCGCTGGACGACATCATGCTGGCGCTGTGGCAGCGCTTTGGCAGCGATTTTTATGAAGGCGGAGCGCGCGGCGTCACCGAAAAGGAAGTCGAGGCGTTGTTCGATGAGGCCAGTGGTGTCAAACTCAAGGCGCTATTCGAGCGCTACATCCGCGGTGTCGAAGATGTGCCGGTCGCGAAGCTGTACGCACCGTTCGGTGTCAAATTTCTTGACGAACGAAAGTCCGCCAAACCCTCGTTCGATGCTGGTATCGGCCGCGATGGCGCCGATACCAAGCTGACGCAGGTGCACGAAAACGGCGCCGCGCACCGTGCCGGTTTATCTGCCGGCGATGTGCTCGTGGCGCTCGATGGCCTGCGCGTGAGTGGCACGCCATCGAACCTGGATGCGCTGCTGTGCCGCTATCGCGTCGGTGACACGGTGCACGTGCACGCCTTCCGGCGCGACGAGTTGATGACATTCGATGTGGTGTTGCAGGGCGACCGCGCGGCGGCCATCACTTTGTCGGTCGATCCGAAAGCCAGGGCAGCGCTGCGCCGCCCCAGCACAACTTAAGCGAACAGGCGCTGCAGCTCCGCGCCAGGATCTGGCGCGCGCATGAAGGCTTCGCCGACGAGGAAAGCATGCACGTCGGCGTCACGCATCTGCTTCACGTCGGCCGGCGCCAAAATGCCGGATTCCGTGACCACCAGGCGGTCTGATGGAATGTGCGGCAGCAGGTCGAGCGTGTTTTTCAGTGTGACCTCGAAGGTGCGCAGGTTGCGGTTGTTAATGCCCAGCAGCGGTGTTTTCAGTTTCAGTGCGGCCGTCAATTCGTCGCGGTCATGCACCTCTACCAGCACGTCCATGCCCAGCTCCAGCGCGCACACTTCCAGCTCCGCCATCAAGCCATGATCGAGCGCTGAGACGATCAGCAAAATTGCGTCCGCGCCCATGGCCTTGGCGTCGTAGATCTGGTACATGTCGACGATAAAATCCTTGCGCAGCACGGGGATGTCGCAGGCCGCGCGCGCCTGGCGCAGGTACTCCGTCGAGCCTTGAAAGAAGTTCACATCGGTCAGCACCGACAGGCAGGCCGCGCCATGCGACGCGTAGCTGTCGGCAATGGCGGCCGGATTGAAATCGGCTCGCAGGATGCCTTTTGACGGCGATGCTTTTTTCACTTCGGCGATGACGCCGGCGCGGCCAGCGGCAATGTTGCGGCGAATGCTGTCACCAAAGCCGCGGATGTTCTTGCCGGCTTCAGGTTCGACTTCGCGGCGCAGGCTGGCCAGGTCGCGGTATTTTTTGGCAGCGGCCACTTCGTCGGCTTTGACGGCGAGGATTTTATTCAGGATGTCGGACATGTTAAAACCTTTTAGCGGCGTGCGAGTTGCTGGGTGACTTTTACGAACTGATCGAGTTTGGCGCGCGCAGCACCGGACGCAATCGCCGTGCGTGCTTTCGCCAGGCCATCTTCGATCGATGTCGCCACACCGGCGGCATACAACGCCGTGCCGGCATTGAGCGCGACGATATCGTGCGCGGCGCCCGGCTCGCCCGACAGCGCCTCGAGAATTTTGGCTTTCGACGCGGCCGCATCGGCCACCTCGAGGTTGCGGCTGGCGATCATCGGCAAACCAAAATCTTCCGGATGGATTTCGTATTCGCGAATTTCGCCATTGACCAGTTCTCCCACCAGCGTGCCGGCGCCGAGCGACACTTCATCGAGATTGTCGCGACCATAGACGACGAGCGCATGCTGCGCGCCGAGGCGTTGCAGCACGCGCACCTGGATGCCGACCAGATCGGCGTGAAACACGCCCATCAGGATATTTGGCGCGCCGGCTGGATTGGTCAGCGGTCCGAGAATATTGAAGATCGTGCGCACACCCAGTTCGCGCCGCACTGGCGCCGCGTGTTTCATGGCCGCGTGGTGATTGGGTGCAAACATGAAGCCGATGCCGGTCTGCGCGATCGATTGGGCGATCTGCTCGGGCTTCAGATCGATGTGCGCGCCCAGCGCTTCGATAACATCAGCACTGCCGGAGGATGACGACACGCTGCGCCCGCCATGCTTGGCCACGCGCGCACCGGCAGCGGCGGCGACAAACATCGCCGCGGTGGAGATATTGAATGTATGGGCGCCGTCGCCGCCAGTGCCGACGATGTCGAGCAGGCCGGTGGTATCGGCCATCGGCACCTTGGTGGAAAATTCGCGCATGACCTGGGCGGCCGCCGCGATTTCGCCGATGGTTTCTTTCTTGACGCGCAGGCCGATGGTCAGCGCCGCAATCATCGTTGGCGACATTTCGCCGGACATGATCTGGCGGAACAGGTGCAGCATCTCGTCATGAAAAATTTCACGGTGTTCGATGCAGCGCAGCAGGGCTTCTTGTGGTGTGATTTTCATGGGGGCGCTCATCGTTTGAGAAAATTCTTAAAGAGCGCGTGGCCGTGTTCGGACAGGATCGACTCGGGGTGGAACTGCACACCCTCGATGTCGAATTCCTTGTGGCGCACGCCCATGATCTCGCCGTCGTCGGTCCACGCAGTCACTTCGAGGCAGTCGGGCAGCGATGCGCGCTCGATCGCCAGCGAATGATAACGAATCACCGTGAACGGACTTGGCAAGCCTTTGAAAACGCCCTCGCCAGTATGCGCGATCAAGGATGTTTTGCCATGCATGACCTGCTTGGCACGGATCACCTTGCCGCCGAATGCGGCGCCGATGGCCTGGTGGCCGAGGCAGACACCCAGAATTGGCAGCTTGCCCGCAAACTGTTTTAATACGTCGACGGAAACACCGGCGTCGGCCGGGGACTTCGGTCCCGGCGAAATGCAGATGCGGTCGGGGTTCAGCGCACGAATGCCGTCCAGCGTCAGTTCATCGTTGCGCACCGTGCGCACCTCTTCGCCCAACTCGCCGAAATACTGGACGATGTTGTAGGTGAAGGAATCATAGTTGTCGATCATGAGCAGCATGATTAGAACTCCCCATCCAGGCCGTCTTGCACCTGTTCGGCGGCGCGCAATACCGCGCGCGCCTTGTTTTCAGTTTCCTGCCATTCCATCTCGGCGATCGAATCGGCAACGATGCCGGCCGCAGCCTGCACATACAGGTTGCCGTCCTTGATGACGCCGGTGCGGATGGCGATGGCCACATCCATCTCGCCGCCGAACGACAGGTAACCGCAGGCACCGCCATAGATGCCGCGCTTGACCGGCTCGAGTTCGTCGATGACCTCCATCGCCCGTACCTTCGGGGCGCCTGTCAAGGTACCGGCCGGGAAAGTCGCGCGCAATACGTCCAGATTCGACATGCCATCTTTCAAGCGCGCCTCGACGTTGGAGACGATGTGCTGCACGTGCGAGTATTTTTCGATGACCATGCGGTCGGTGACTTTGACGGTGCCGGTTTGCGCGATGCGTCCGAGGTCATTGCGTGCCAGGTCGATCAGCATCACATGTTCGGCGACTTCTTTCGGGTCGTTCAGCAGTTCGGTGGCCAGCTCGGCGTCGCGTTCCGGCGTGGTGCCGCGCGGACGGGTGCCGGCAATCGGGCGCAGCGTGACAGTGCTGCCGCCGTCGGGCGTTTTCTCTTTGCGCACCAGAATTTCGGGCGACGAGCCGACGATCTGCATGTCGCCGAAATTGTAGTAGTACATATACGGCGACGGATTCAGCGAACGCAGCGCGCGATACAGTGTCAGGGGCGAATCGACGTACGGCTTGCGGATGCGCTGGCCAATCTGCACCTGCATCAAGTCGCCCGCCATCACGTATTCATGGGCTTTTGCGACCGCCTTCAAATAATCTTCCTTGGCGAATTCGCGCACGGACTCGGTACGCACCGAGCTCGATGTGACCGGCGCATCGACACCGCGGCGCAGCATCATGCGCAGGTCTTTCAGGCGCTGGCGGGCTTTCGACCAGGCTTCCGGCTGCGATGGATCTGCGTAGACGATCAGGTACAGCTTGCCGGACAGGTTATCGATGACAGCCAGCTCTTCGGTCACCATCAGCTGGATTTCCGGGAGGTTCAGGTCATCCTTCGGTGCCGAACCAGCCAGTTTTTTCTCGATGTGGCGCACGGTGTCGTAACCGAAATAGCCGGCCAGGCCCCCGCAAAAGCGCGGCAAGCCGGGACGCAGCGCGACCTTGAAACGCGCCTGATACTGCTCGATGAATTCGAGCGGATTGCCTTCGTGCGTTTCGATGACAGTGCCGTTCTTGACGATTTCAGTCAGCTGGCCGGTGCTGCGCAGCAGGGTCGACGCGGGCAGGCCGATGAACGAATAGCGCCCGAAGCGCTCGCCGCCGACGACGGATTCAAGCAGGAAGGTGTTCTTGCCGGTGGACTGGGTTTGCGCCAGTTTCAGGTACAGCGTCAGCGGCGTTTCCAGGTCGGCAAATGCTTCGGCGATCAGTGGAATGCGGTTGAAGCCATCGTTGGCCAGCGATTTGAATTCGAGTTCGGTCATGCTTTTCTCCAGGCCGCCAGGAAGGGTGGGGCGGCAGGGTTGGTAAAAACCTGCCGGCGCAGAAAATGCGTCCGGCAGCAATCGTCACGGGTCAGTTGGACCAGGATTGCCAGCGTCGCCAAAGCCAGGCCTCAAGGGCGCCGGTGTGGTTGACAGTGTGTTTTTTAGTGAAAAACATGCGTATATATTGAAAAAGCGTGAAAAGTCTTATGCGGTACGGTTGTGTTCTTGAATCAGCTGTGCTGCGGACAGCAGTGAATCAACTATACCATCCGAATCGATTTCCTGTACAGGGCGTCCGTGGTTGTAACCATACGGGACGGTGAGCACCGGACAGCCTGCCGCGCGCGCCGCTTCGGCATCGTTCGACGAGTCACCGATGGCCACCACCGACGACGGCGCCAGGTTGAAATCGCGGCAGACCGTCAGCAATGGCAGCGGGTACGGCTTTTTCTGTGCGAGCGAATCGCCACCATAGACGACGTCGAAAAATCCGCTCAACCCCTTCAACGCCAGCAGCGGCGTCGTAAAAGCGATCGGCTTGTTGGTCACGCAGGCCAGCCGCAAGCCATCGGCGCGCATCTTCTCTAACCCGGCAATCACGCCATCGAACAGCACGCTGTGCTGGCCGTTAATGGCGAGGTAGTGGCGCTGGTAGCTGGCCATCGCTTCATCAAAACGCTGCTCCACCGTGGCGGCATCGAAGTCGCGCGCCAGCACGGAACGGATCAGGTTTTCGGAGCCTTTGCCGACCATTGGCGTGATCACATCCTGCGTGATCGGCGCCAGGTCGAGGTCCGCACGCATGCCGTTCAACGCGACGTGAAAATCGGGCATGGTGTCGAGCATGGTGCCATCGAGGTCGATGATGGCGGCCTTGATGGCAGTCGTGAACATCAGCAGACCTTGTGCATCCAGCCGTGCGTGTCCGGCGTGGTGCCGTGCTGGATGCCCAGCAGACCGTCGCGCATGGCCATCGTCACGGCGCCGTTTTCGAAGCCGTTGATGGTCATCTCGAAACCGTTGGCTTTGACGCGGCCCACCGGCGTGATGACCGCCGCGGTACCGCAGGCAAATGCTTCGGTCATGCGGCCCGACGCGACATCGTTGCGCCAGTCTTCGATGCTGATCTTGCGCTCTTCCGATTCGAAGCCCAGATCCTTCGCGATCTGCAGCAGGGAGAGGCGCGTGATGCCGGCCAGCAGGGTACCACTGAGTTCCGGCGTCACGATCGTCGTCTTGCCGTTTTCCTGGTAGACGAAGAACAGGTTCATGCCACCCATCTCTTCGATGTATTTGCGATGCACGGCGTCGATCCAGACGACCTGGTCGCAGCCCTTCTCCTGTGCCTGTGCCTGCGCGACCAGGCTGGACGCGTAGTTGCCGGCGCATTTCGCTTCACCGGTGCCGCCAGGCGCTGCGCGTACGTAGTCTTCGCTGATCCAGACGGTGACCGGCTTCACTCCTTGCGGGAAGTAGGCGCCGGCCGGGGAGGCGAACAGCACGAACAGGTATTCCAGCGACGGGCGCACGCCAAGGAACGGATCGGTCGCGATCATCAGGGGACGCAGGTACAGGCTCTCGCCAACGTTTTGCGGTACCCATTTGCGGTCGAGCGCGATAAGCGCGTCGGCCGCTTCCATGAACAGTGCCGGTGGCAGGGCCGGCATCGCCAGACGCGCGGCGCTGCGGTTGAAGCGGTCGGCGTTCTGGTCGGGACGGAAGGTACTGACGCCGCCATCCGGCTGCGCGAATGCTTTAAAACCTTCGAAGATGGCCTGGCCGTAGTGCAGCGACGACGCCGATGGATCGAGGCTCAAGGGACCGTAGGCTTTCAGTTCGCCCTGCTGCCAGGCGCCGTCGCGGTAGGGAATCGTCACCATGTGGTCGGTGAAGGTGCGGCCAAAGGCCAGCACGCGCATCGCGTCGGCGCGGGCGCTGTCGGAAAGGGCGGTGGTGGAGGGGGTGATCTGCAGGTTCGGGGAAGTGCTCATTCATTTGCTCCGTATATTGTTAGGTATTATTCGTTAAGTGTTATTTGTTACGTATTATTGGCCGACTTTTGCGAGCTCGGCGCGCATGGCGTCGATCACGCCCTTGTAATCTGGCTTGCCGAAAATGGCCGAGCCGGCGACGAACGTATCGGCACCGGCAGCGGCAGCAGCGGCGATATTGTCGATCTTGATGCCGCCATCGACTTCGAGCATGATGTCGCGGCCCGAATCGTCAATCATGCGGCGCACCGCGGCGATTTTTTTCAGTGCTTCAGGGATGAACGACTGGCCGCCGAAGCCCGGGTTGACCGACATGATCAGAATGATGTCGATCTTGTCCATCACGTGATCAAGAAAGTGCAGCGGCGTGCCCGGGTTGAACACCAGGCCGGCCTTGCAGCCGTTATCGCGAATGAGCTGCAGCGAACGGTCGATGTGTTCCGACGCTTCCGGGTGAAAGGTGATGATGTTGGCGCCGGCCTTGGCGAAGTCCGGGATGATGCGGTCGACCGGTTTGACCATCAGGTGCACATCGATTGGCACCTGCACGTGCGGGCGAATGGCCTGGCATACCAGCGGGCCGATGGTCAGATTCGGCACGTAATGATTGTCCATCACATCGAAGTGAATGATGTCGGCGCCGGCGCTGACGACGTTGCGCACTTCTTCACCCAGGCGGGCAAAATCGGCGGACAGGATGCTTGGAGCGATGCGGTACGTGGTCATGGAAGGGTGGGGCAAAGTTCGACAAGCCGCTATTTTACGCCGGAGGCGGCGGGCGGTGGCTTTTGGCGTGGCGAGTTATGATGGGTAATTGGCCGGGCCGCGCGCCTGGCGTTCGCCTCGCAAACAAGGAACCCCGATGTCCGCCTACGATTTTACCGTCACTGTCAAGACGCAGTACCTGCCGGAGCAGTCCAATCCCGAGCAGTCGCACTATGTGTTTGCCTATACCATCCTGATCCGCAATACCGGCGCCGTTGCCGCGCAACTGATCTCGCGCCACTGGGTCATCCTTGACTCCAACAACAAGGTTCAGGAAGTTTCCGGCCTGGGCGTGGTTGGACATCAGCCACTGCTGCAACCGGGCGAGCAGTTCGAGTACAACAGCGGCACCCAGATGGATACGCCGCAGGGCTCGATGAAAGGCGAATACTTCTGCGTGGCGGAAGACGGCACCCGCTTCGAAGTCGAGATCCCCGAATTTGTGCTGTCGCTGCCACGCACGCTCCACTGATTATTTTCGGCCCGAGAACATCGTCCACCAGACGATGAACGCGAGCAGGAAAAAGGCGACCGCCGCTTCCAGGAATAAAATCCACATGACCATGCTTTCACAATTGTCGATACGCCGCAGTCTACTCGCTGCGGTGGCCCTGGTGCTGGCCGGCTGCGCCAGTACGCCGCTGCCGCCGTCGGTACAGCCAACGCTTACCCCCACACCAACACCGCCGCCGATCGTCATGCCGCCACCGATAGGACCGGTCGCTGTTATCGTGCCGGCCCTGAATCCAGTGACCTTCAACGATTTACCGGGCTGGCAGCAGGATGACGTCAGACTGGCCTGGCCGGCGTTCACGGCGTCCTGCACGGTGTTGATCAAGAAGGAAAACTGGGCGCGCGCCTGCGCTGCCGCCCGCACTGTCGACAGCCGCGATGCTGCCGCCGTGCGCGCGTTTTTCGAAACCTGGTTCACGCCAAACCAGCTGCGCGCCGACGACGGCAGCGACACTGGCCTGATCACCGGCTACTACGAGCCGATGTTGTACGGCTCCCGCAAACGCGGCGGCGCGTACCAGACGCCGTTGTACCGCGTGCCGGACGATCTGGTCAGCGTCGAACTGGCCAGCGTGTATCCAGCGTTAAAAGGCATGCGCCTGCGCGGACGGCTGGTGGGAAAAAAGGTGGTCCCGTACGGCACCCGCGCCGAGATCGCGCGCGCAGCAGTGCCGGGCCAGGAGCTGGCTTGGGTCAACGATCCGGTGGAAGCGTTTTTCCTCGAGGTGCAGGGTTCGGGCCGCGTGCAGCTGGACACCGGCGAGACGGTGCGCATCGCCTACGCCGACCAGAACGGCCATCCATACAAGGCCATCGGCCGCTGGCTGGTGGAACAGGGCGAGCTGACGTCGGCGAACGTGTCGGCACAATCGATCAAGGCCTGGATTGCCGCGCACCCGCAGCGCCGTGATGAACTGTTCAATGTGAACCCGAGTTATATCTTTTTCAAGGAAGAGCGCTTGCCCGATGCGTCGGTGGGCCCGAAAGGCGCGCTTGGCGTGGCATTGACGCCGGCACGTTCGGTCGCCGTCGATCCGGCTTTTATCCCGCTCGGCGCACCGGTGTTTTTGGCAACCACCGAGGCTGGCAGCACGCGGCCGATGCAGCGCCTGATGATGGCGCAGGATACTGGCGGCGCGATCAAGGGCGCGGTGCGGGCCGACTTCTTTTATGGCTTTGGCACCGACGCGGCAAATAAGGCAGGGCTGATGAAGCAGCGTGGGTCGGTCTGGGTGTTGTTGCCGAAATAACGCCGTTTGCGCGTGCGCTTGTTGCACTCAGGAAGCGCTACAATCGCCGGAGAAATCCAATAACGCAAACAAGGGACCCCGAATGGACTATGCAGACCTGCTGATCGAAGACCACGGCAAAGTGGTTGTCATCCGCCTCAACCGTCCGAAAGCGATGAATGCGCTGAACGACAACATGATGAATGAACTGGGCGACGCACTCTATAAGTACGACGCCGATCCAGCGGTTAACTGCATCGTCCTGACTGGCAGCGACAAGGTGTTTGCGGCCGGGGCCGATATCGCCGCGATGGCCAATTACACGTACGCCGACACCTATCCGAACAATTACATCGGCCGCAACTGGGAACACATTCTAAATGTGCGCAAGCCGGTCATCGGCGTCGTCGCAGGGTATGCGCTTGGCGGCGGCTGCGAGCTGGCGATGATGTGCGATTTCCTCATCGCTGCCGACAGCGCCAAATTCGGCCAGCCGGAGATCAAGGTTGGCGTCACGCCAGGCGCGGGCGGCACGCAGCGCCTGCCGCGCACGATCGGCAAATCGAAAGCGATGGACATGCTGCTGACCGCGCGCATGATCGATGCGGCGGAGGCCGAGCGCACCGGCCTGGTCTCCCGCATCTTCCCGGCCGAGAAACTGATGGAAGAAGCGATGGCCGTGGCGAACACGATCGCCGCGATGCCGGTGTCGGTGGCAATGGCCATCAAGGACTCGGTCAACCGCGCGTTTGAAACCACGCTCACGGAAGGCGTGCGGTACGAACGGCGTTTCTTCCATGCGGCGTTCGGCACGCCGGCGCAAAAAGAAGGCATGTCTGCCTTCCTTGAAAAACGCCGCGCCGATTTCGACGGCATGTAAACAATGACAGCAGCAACGCACACGAAACGCCGCATCTTTGCCGGCCTGTTGATTGTTTTCCTCGCCGGCGCTGGCGCGCTGGAAGGGTGCACGTCGCTGCCCGCTTTGGGCAATCGTACTGTTACTACCGCAGTGCTGGACACCGATGGCACCCGGCTCGGCAAGGGCGTGCTGGCGCAGAGCAGCGAGCATCCCGGGAAGACCGGCTTGATCAGCCTGTCGGCCGGCCGTTCCGCGTTTGCGGCGCGCGCTTTGCTGGCCAATGCCGCCGAGCGCACGCTCGATGTGCAGTACTACATGTGGCATCCCGATACCACCGGCAAGCTGCTGTTCGCGTCCCTGCGTGCGGCCGCCCAGCGCGGTGTGCGCGTGCGCCTGCTGCTGGACGATAACAACACTACCGGCATGGACCAGTTGTTGCTGGCGCTGGACGGCGTGCCTAACATGGAAGTGCGGCTGTTCAATCCGTTCGCGATGCGCACCATGCGTCCGCTCGGTTACCTCACCGACTTTTCGCGCCTGAACCGGCGCATGCACAATAAATCGTTCACGGCCGATAACCAGGTCACCATCGTCGGTGGCCGGAATATCGGCAACGAGTATTTCGACGCTGGTAACGATGTGCTGTTCATCGACCTTGATGTGATTGCGCTGGGGCCGGTCGTGCACGAGGTGTCGAAAGATTTCGACACTTACTGGAACAGCCAGTCGGCGTATCCGGTGAAACTGCTGATCAAGCCCGATCCACACGCGCATCCATTGACCGCGCTCGACGAGGTGGCTACCGAGCCGGATGCGCAGCAATATCTGGAGGAAGTCAAGAATACGCCGTTTGTCGAGCGGCTGGCTTCGCGGACGGCGACGGTTGAATGGGCCACAACCCAGTTCGTCAGCGACGATCCCGGCAAGGTGCTGGGACAAGCGTCCGACGCAGAAAAACTCACGCCGCAACTGCTGCAGTTGATGGGCAAGCCGAAAAAATCGGTCGATATGGTGTCGCCATATTTCGTACCCGAGCAGCGCGGCTATGACGTGTTTGCCGCCTTGCGCGAGCAGGGGAAATCGGTACGCATCCTCACCAATTCGCTGGAAGCGACCGACGTGGCGGCGGTCCACGCGGGCTATTCAAAATGGCGCGCGCCGTTGCTGAAAACCGGGGTCACGCTGTACGAATATCGCGCCGCGCCCGGCGAACCTTCGCGCAAGAGCATCATCGGCACCGGCTCTGGCTCGGGGTCGGCAGGCGGCGGTTCGGGCAGCAGCCTGCATGCGAAAACGTTCGAAATCGATGAGGAGCGCATTTTTGTCGGCTCGTACAACGTCGACCAGCGCTCGCGCAATCTGAATACCGAGATGGGCCTGGTCATCGACAGCCCGGCGATGGCGCGCCAGTTGAGCGACAGCTTTCTGAAAAATCTGACCGAGCGCGCCTACCAGGTGAAGCTGGCGCCGGATGGGTCGCTGTACTGGATCGGCACGCAGAAGGGCGTCGAAACCCGCTACGACACCGAACCTGGCACCACGTTCCTGCAGCGCGTCGGCGTAAAAGTGTTGTCGTGGTTGCCGATCGACTGGCTGCTGTAGAACTTTCATGACAGCGAATGGGGCAGGCGCGGTACACCTGCTCCAACGCTGGTGCAGTTGCGCGCGCGCTTAACGCCAAACCGGCATGGCACGGGGATTGCAGCTAGTGCGGAACAATAACGCGCTGGAGACAAACCGATGTGGCATGCACCTCGCACGCTGCTTGCTGCTGCATGGGCAAGCTTTGCTGTACTGACAACGAGTGCTGCCGCTGCGCCATTCGCTTATGTTCCCAACGAAAAATCTGGCACCGTCAGCGTGATCGACACGGCGACGCAGGTCGTCGTCCGTGAACTGCGGGCTGGGAAGCGTC
Source organism: Pseudomonadota bacterium (assembly GCA_030853745.1). GTDB lineage: Bacteria > Pseudomonadota > Gammaproteobacteria > Burkholderiales > Burkholderiaceae_D > JALYUM01. Next base: position 17,766 of record JALYUM010000013.1, read on the forward strand.
CGCGCGGCATTGCTGTCGACCCGGCTGGCCGGCGCCTGTACTTGTCCGATGCGGCAAGCAATGTGCTGGTGACGCTGGACCTGCCCGGTGGCGCGCTGCGGACGACGCCGCTCGGCAAATCGCCCGAGGGCGTCAGTGTGTCGCGGGACGGCAAGCTGGTTGCGATCGCGGTGGAGGAGAGCAACAGCGTGACGCTAGTCGACGCTGCCACCGGCACAGCACTGGCGGACATCAAGGTCGCCGGAAAAAATCCTGAACACGCGGCATTCAGTCCGGACGGCCGCTGGCTGCTGGTCAGCGCCGAGGATGCCGAGCAGGTCGATGTCATCGATATCGCACAGCGCAAGCAAGTCGGCGCCATTGCCGTGGGGTTGCGTCCGCGCGGTATCGGCTTCTCGCCCGATGGCGCCATCGCCTACGTTGCATGCGAATTGGTGAACACGGTGTTTGTCATCGACATGGCCAGCCGCAAGGCAATCGCACGGGTTCCCGCCGGCAAAAATGCGAATGGCATCGCGGTCCATCCGAGCGGCACGCAGGTGTATGTCTCGAACGGCGCGGACGGCACTGTGATGGTGATCGATACGGCCACGAATACCGTGGCGGCCACGATCGCGGTCGGCAAACGTCCATGGAATATGGCGCTGACGCCGGACGGGTCGTACTTGTATGTGGCCAATGGCCGTTCAAACAGTGTGTCCGTGATCGACACGGCCGCCGCGCGCAAATTGACCGACATCACGGTAGGGGAACTACCGTGGGGCGTCGTGATCCAATGAGAATCCACCCGGCGCCGTCGGCTGTGGCGGCGCTGCCACGCAGCACATAACGATTAGAGGATGACATGAATCTCGCAGATATCAGCAAGCTCGGCGTCGCCAACCCCTTCAAGCAGCGCTATGACAACTATATAGGTGGCAAGTTCGTGGCCCCGGTCAAGGGCGAGTATTTCCCCAACATCACACCGATCACCGGCCAGCCGTTCTGCGAAATCGCGCGGTCCGGGGCCGAAGACATTGAAGCCGCACTGGATGCCGCCCACGCTGCCAAAGATGCATGGGGCAAGACGTCGCAAACCGAGCGCGCCAATATCCTGAATAAAATTGCCGATGTCATGGAAGCCAACCTGGCCTTGCTGGCCACTGCCGAAACCATCGACAACGGCAAGCCGATCCGCGAGACCACCGCCGCAGACATCCCGCTTGCCATCGACCATTTTCGGTATTTTGCCGGCTGCATCCGTGCGCAGGAAGGCTCGGTTGCCCAGATCGATCATGAAACCTACGCTTACCATTTCCATGAGCCGCTCGGCGTGGTGGGCCAGATCATCCCATGGAACTTCCCCATTCTGATGGCGGTGTGGAAACTGGCGCCCGCGCTGGCGGCGGGCAATTGCGTCGTGCTGAAACCGGCCGAGCAAACGCCGGCGTCAATTATGGTGTTGGTCGAGCTGATCGGCCATCTGCTGCCGCCTGGCGTGCTGAACATCGTCAACGGTTTCGGACTGGAAGCGGGCAAGCCGCTGGCATCGAACAAGCGTATCGCCAAGATCGCTTTTACCGGCGAGACCGGTACCGGTCGCCTGATCATGGGGTACGCCGCGCAGAATCTCATTCCTGTTACGCTGGAATTGGGCGGCAAGTCGCCGAACATCTTCTTTGCCGATGTGATGGATGCAGACGACGATTTTTTCGACAAGTGCCTCGAAGGCTTCACGATGTTTGCGCTGAACCAGGGTGAGGTGTGCACGTGCCCATCGCGCGTGCTGATTCAGGAATCGATTTACGACAAATTCATGGAGCGGGCGCTGGCACGCGTGGCAGCAATTAAACAGGGCAATCCGCTCGATGCCTCCACCATGCTGGGCGCGCAAGCATCGCAGGAACAACTGGAAAAAATTCTGTCCTACCTGGACATCGGCAAGCAGGAAGGCGCCGAGTGCCTCACCGGGGGCGAACGTTTTACACAGGAAGGTGACTTGAAAGAGGGCTATTACGTGCGTCCGACGGTTTTCTCGGGCCACAACAAGATGCGCATTTTTCAGGAAGAAATCTTCGGGCCAGTGGTATCTGTCACCACGTTCAAGGATGAAGCCGACGCCATCGCCATTGCCAACGACACCTTGTACGGCCTCGGCGCCGGTCTCTGGACACGGGACGGTTCGCGTGCATTCAGGGTCGGCCGCGCCATCCAGGCCGGGCGCGTGTGGACCAATTGCTATCACCTGTACCCGGCCCACGCCGCGTTCGGCGGCTATAAACAATCGGGCATCGGGCGCGAAAACCACAAGATGATGCTCGACCATTATCAGCAGACCAAGAACCTGCTGGTTAGCTACAGTCCGAAAGCTTTGGGCTTCTTTTGACGCAGGACAAGTGATGAGCCAAGCTCCCGCCAGGGTGATCGCCACCGATGCCGCGCTGCAGATGATTGCCGAACTGCGCGCGCGGCATGGACCGCTGATGTTCTTCCAGTCAGGCGGCTGCTGTGACGGCAGCGCACCCATGTGCTATCCAGATGGCGAGTTTGCCGTTAGTGACAGTGACGTGTTGCTGGGTGAACTGGACGGCGTCACGTTCCACATGGGCGTGGAGCAGTTCGCCTATTGGGAACATACGCAGTTGATCATTGACGTTGTCGCTGGCAATGGCGGCATGTTCTCGCTGGACAATGGCACCGGCCGACGCTTCCTGACGCGCTCGCGCTTGTTCACGGAAAAAGAGAGCGCTTTGCTCGCGTTGTCTGCCATCTGAACTGGCTCAAAAACTTTTTTTGCGCGCCCCTTGCGAACGCGCAAACCCTTTGTTATAGTTCGCCTCCCCGAGAAATTGGTTAACAAAAACAAGGACTTGGGGCTGCTGTGAAAACGGCAGTGTAGGAAAAGAGGAGTTGACGGCGTAGGATAAAACCTGCATAATCTCATCTCTCTGCTGCGACGAACACAACGCTTCGTCAACTACAGCAGGTTGTATCACCGAATAAAGTTCTTTAAAAATTAACAGTCGATAAGTGTGGGCGTTTGATGAAGGTGCCAAGAGCTTCGGTTCTTGATTACTTAAATTATCAAATGTTCACAAAAAAGAAATAGGTTACTTCGCAAGAAGTGATCGTCAGTATTT
>JALYUM010000015.1 GCA_030853745.1 Pseudomonadota bacterium
AAATACGGCCTTCCTAGGCGCTTTCTGGGCCTCCCAAACTAGATCGCAGCTTCGCTAGGAAGAATGCAGGCGGGAATTTTTGTTTTTACACAGCCTGGGTCGAAAGCGGAAGTTCGACCAGTGTACGGCAACCGTTGCCGGTGTTGCAACAAGCGGCCTGACCAGGCGGTTTTTCAGTGACCGTGGCACGCGGTTTTCACTAACTTGTCACAGTTTTCATATTTTGTGTCACCCGACAAGACGGGGCGTCCCCAGATAGGGGCCGCACTCTCTAGTCACACAACCGCCACATCTACGCCGCCTCTCCTTGACCAAAAGAGCTTCGCTGAACATGGCCCGCTCGCCCTGATTGGCAGCGCCTTCTATGCAGTTCTTGTCCATCGGCTCATGATTATGCTCCACACTTCCTTCCCATACTCAGTTGCCCTCACGCAGTTGCGCTTCACTCCGCTCACTGTGGTCAGCTCGCGACGGGACTTACACCCGCACGAGTGCGCCCATGCTGGGCGCATCATGACGAACGGCCCGATCGAAAATTCGACCGGGCCGTCAAGGCAAAACCAAATCGCTATGCCACGGGCATTCTACGAAAAACTGCTTAGCTGAACCTCACTTCTCCTTTTTCGGAGAAATGGTTTAAAGCAGGGTTCTTATGGACGCCAAAAACGGTTCTGCATAGTGGCGGATTGCCAAAATGGGCATTGATTTCAGTCTGCCCGGCAATGATGGCGGCAGTGGCATCCGGGTGCGGCAAGGTCTGGGTCAAATGGTCGAGCTTCTTGAATTCGCCCACGCCCCATTGTTTCGCTGCCGCCATTTGCAACAGGCGCGCCTGCACCGACACCGTTACGGCCGGCAAGGCAATGCGGTCGGCTGCCGTGAAGTCGGCAATGCTTTTCACTTTCGGATTGGTGCTGACCAGGTAGTACGGGAAATTTCCCAGCGACGCGACGCCCTTGACGTTCTGCTTGCCTGCAGTGCGATCCCAGATGGTCAGCAATGGGCCGACGCCGGCGCCGGCCACGTCGATGGAGCCGGACAGCAGCGCATCGTTGACGGCCGAGCCACCCGACAACTTGATCCAGTCGACGTCGACGTCGACACCCTGCTGCTTGCCGTGCTTTTCGATGAGCTTTTGATCCTGCGCCACGTTCAGCAGCAGGTAGACGACACCGAACTGCTCGGCGACGCGCAATTTGCCTTCGGCGTGGGCAGACAACGACAACGCGGCCAGCGTAAGTGCAGTGGCGATGCGGGTGATAGTTTTCATATGTTCTTTTTGTTGGCGGTTCAAAACGGGCGATCGCCCTCGATGGTGGTGCGGTACAGCTTGCGGCGCTGGTCGGGTGGACAGCCGGCCGCCAGGTGCATCAGGGAACGGTTGTCCCAGAACACCATGTCGTGCGGTTGCCACTGGTGGCGGTACACGTGCTGGGGCCGGGTCGACAGGTCGAACAACTCGGCCAGCAGCGCGTCACTTTCTTCTTTTCCAAGGCCGACGATACGCGTCGTAAAGTGCTCGCTGACAAACAGCGCACGCCGGCCAGTTTCCGGATGCACGCGCACCACCGGCTGCACGACCGGTTTCACTTCATCGATCTGCGCTTGCGTCAGATTCGGACGCCACGGATTGCGGCGCTGCAGTTCGGCATATTTGGCCAGGTAGCTGTGCTCCGCCTGCAGGTTGACAATTTTGTCCTTCAAATCTTGCGGAAGCGACTCCCACGCTGTGTGCTGATTGGCAAACAGCGTATCGCCGCCCTCTTCCGGCAACTCCTGCGCATGCAGCATCGAGCCCAGGCTGGGAATTTCTTTATACGACAGGTCGGAATGCCAGAACGCGCCGGCGTCGCCGAGGCCGATGGGTTGGTCGTTTTCCTTGATATTCGAAATGATCAGCACTTCCGGGTCGCTCGGCAGTTGAAACTGGCGCAACACATGGATTTGCAGCGGGCCGAAGCGGCGGGAGAATGCCACCTGCTGCGTCGGCGTGATGTGCATGTCGCGAAAAATCAGCAGGTGATGGTCGAGGTGGGCGCGGTGCAGCGCCGCGAAATCGCTGTCGGACAGCGGCCGGCTCAGGTCGAGTCCAAGAATTTCCGCACCGAGGGCGCCATCGAGTGGACGCACTGCAAAAGCGTTGCTGGTAAATACGGGTTGCGCTAATACTGCGGACATGGGAAGCCTGTAGAGAAGTCGTTTCACTCCAGCTTACCGATGCGCCATTGCTGCGCCAACGAAGGTTTTCAACTATCCAAGTTGAGTTTTTGTCGCATTCATGACTGTCGTGACATGTGGCGCAAGGATTGTCGGTGCAGTCAGTCCGCTTTTTTGCTAGAGTGCGTCAGTTTCCCAGCAGCCACAGGCAATGTCCCGGTGGCGCATCGACCAGACCCGAGCGCATGGCCACAGATAAAGAACTATCCGATTTCCTGGAGCACGTGGAGCGGCGCGCTTTCAAGCAAGCCGTGTACGCCGTGCGCAAAGACGAGGTCGCCCTCGATGTCGTGCAGGACGCGATGATCAAGCTCGCCGAAAAGTACGGCGACAAGCCTGCAGCCGAGTTGCCGATGCTGTTCCAGCGCATTCTGCAGACCACCATCCTCGATTACTTCCGCCGTGAAAAGGTCCGCAATACCTGGGTCAGCCTGTTCTCGAGCCTCGGCCGTCAGGGCGGCGACGACGAGGACTTTGATATACTGGCATCGTATGAAGCCGAGCAAGGTTCCAGCGCCGCCGAATCGAGCGCCGATCAGGTGGAACGGGCACAAACGCTGCACGCGATCGAAAACGAAGTACAAAAACTGCCATCGCGTCAACGGGAAGCCTTCCTCATGCGTTACTGGCAGGATATGGATGTAGCTGAAACAGCTGAAGCCATGGGGTGCTCGGAGGGAAGCGTCAAAACGCATTGCTCGCGAGCTACGCACACCCTCGCTGCTGCACTGAAAGCCAAGGGACTCACACTATGAACACTGACGATATCAACCTGGCGTACAAAGTGCGCCACGCGCTGAACGAACAGCTCGATACTTTGCCGGACGCCACCACGACGCGCCTGGCCGCTGCACGCAAAGCGGCCATGGCGCGCAAGAAAGCCGATGCGCCGCGCCGCGCTCCGGCACAGCCGCGCTTCACGTTCGGCAGCTTGTTTTCAATGAGTGGCTTGGGCCGCGTGGCGGTGGCCGTTCCGTTGTTTGCCCTGGTAGCAGGCCTGGCGGGCGTGTACCAGCATGAGCAAAAGCAGCATATTGCCGACATGGCCGAGCTGGATGCCGCCGTGCTGTCCGATGAATTGCCGCTGACCGCTTATCTCGACGACGGTTTCAACGCCTACCTGGCATCGCAGAAACGTACCCGATGACATTCCAGCGGACAGTTTTTCGGCTGGTCTGCATCGCGGCGCTGGTGACGGCTGGCGCAAGCGCGCAAACTGTGCCACCTGTGCAAAAACCTGCAGCCAGGGTGGCTGTAAAAGCTGCCGATAAACCGGTCTGGGCGCAGCTGTCAAAGGCGCAGCAAACGGCTCTGGAACCGCTGCGTGCCGAGTGGGATCCGATGGAAGGCGTGCGCAAGCAAAAATGGCTGGTGCTGGCGAAAAGCTACGCCACCATGAAGCCGGAAGAGCAGCAGCGCGTCCATGAGCGCATGCGCGACTGGGTCAAGCTCACACCCGAGCAACGCAAGCTTGCGCGTCAAAATTACACGCAGTTGAAAACCATTGCTCCCGACCAGAAAAGTGCGACGTGGGAAAGCTACAAGCAGTTGCCCGACGAACAGAAGCAGAAGCTGGCCGGGCAGGCGTCGCGCAAGCAATTGACCAACTTGCCTTCAGCAAAAGTCAAACCGCGCGGTACCGCCGCCGCAGTGGCACCCATCAGTGCAACCGGCACGGCTGCCGCTGCCAATACGGCAACCGCAACCACTCCCGCGCCAGCCAGATAAGCGATGCCGGACAGCGCCCCGCCTGCCGTGGCAGTGCATACGCCTACCGTCAAGCGCCGCCTCATGGCGATGCTGTACGACTTGCTCTTGATTACGGCCGTTGAATTCTTCGCCAACTTCCTGTTTATTTTCGCCACTGGCAACCGGCAGACGCCGCTGTTTCGCGCGCTCGGCATTGTGCTGTTCTTCCTCGTCGCTGCCACCTACTTCCTGCACGCCTGGCATGGCAGCGGCTTTACGCTGGCGATGAAAACCTGGCACATCAAACTGATCAAAGTCGGTCATGCACGCGTGCCGTTTGGCGTGGCGCTGCTGCGCCATGTTCTGGCGTGGCTGTGGTTGCTGCCGGCCCTGTACTTGTCGCATTCGTTGCATTTAAGCCACGGCCAGACTGCGCTCACAATGGCCATCGGCATTGTCGTGTGGGCCCTCACTGCCTTCCTCGATAAAGACCGTCAGTTCCTGCACGACAAGCTCGCAGGCACACGTTTGATCTCCCTCCCCAAGCCGGCCAAAATACCTGCCGCCTAAATACCCTTCTCGAATATTTTTCGATTACTTGTAATTTTGCTATCGCTTGGTAGTAATATTACAGATAGCCTTATGGCGAGCCACGCGTCTTGACCACGCACGGGCCAACACCACTCCAACGAGAGCGGATCGACTATAACGACAAGGAGACAATATGCACCTGCATGGTAGTTTTACTTCATCTATGCTCCGCGCATGCGCGTTGAGTGTGGCAGCACTGGCAATCGCCGGCGCCTATACTTCCCCTGCAGCCGCAGCGGCAGGAAACACAACGGCTGCTGTCGCAGTGCCGGCACCCGCTGCCGCCACCATCCGCATGCACTACCACCGCAACCAGGGCGACACGTCGCAATGGGGCGTGTATTCATGGGACGGCCCGGCCAATCCGAGCGCGGCGTGGATTACCGACCGCTTCATGATGACCAATACCGATGACTTCGGCGGCTACGTCGACATCCCAGTCAACACCAGCAAGACGTCGATTTCCTTCCTCGTCACCGATGGCAATGGCACCAAGAACTGCGAAAACGACCAGAACGCGCCGTTTGCCAACAATATCGGCACCGTCGGCCAGCAAATCTGGATGCTGGAAGGCAGCTGCACGGTCTACACCAGCCAGCCGGCGTTGACATACGGCGACCTGTCGAAAGCCAATGCGCACTGGTTGTCGAGCAACACGCTGGCATGGCCCGCCGCTGCGGCCACCGGCAGCTATCGCCTGTACTACGCGGCCAATGGCGGCCTCGGCTCGGACGCGAATGGCGTCACCGGCGCCGACGGCTTTGCGCCTTTGAGCATCACCGGCGTCTTGCCGATGGCACTGCGCCAGAAATTCCCGCACCTGGCCAACGCGACCGCGCTGACGCTGTCGGACGCCGACGCTAGCGCAATGCGCGCGCGCACCAGCGGCCAGTTCGCCATCGCCCAGTTCGACGCCAATGGCAAGATGGTGGTGGTCACGTCACTGCAAACAGCCGGCATGCTGGACGCCGTGTTTGCCGCGGGCGCCGCCAGCACCAACCTCGGCGTATCCTTCAACAGCGCCGGCGTGCCGACCTTCAAGGTCTGGGCGCCGACCGCCAAATCGGTGGCGCTGAATGTCTATCCGGACCAGAGTTCGCCCGCCACCAGCCAGCTGCCGATGACCGTCGATGCCAACGGCGTCTGGTCGGTGACCGCGCCGGACGCCAGCTGGACCAACAAGGCGTACTACACGTTTAACGTCCGCGTGCTGTCGCGCTGGGCGAACAACACCATCGTCGATAATGTCGTCACCGATCCGTATTCGGTCAGCGTCGCGGCCAACAGCACGCGCAGTTTCGTCGCCAACCTCGACAGCGACGCGATGAAGCCGGCCGGCTGGGATGCGCAAACGATCCCGCGCCTCGACCACCCGACCGACATCTCGCTGTACGAACTGCACATCCGCGATTTCTCGGCCAGCGACACCACAGTGCCGGCCACGCAGCGCGGCAAATATCTCGCCTTTACCAGCACGACGTCGAACGGCATGCGCCATTTGAAAGAGCTGCAAACGGCGGGCCTGAGCCATGTCCACCTGCTGCCAAGTTTCGACTTCGCCAGCGTCAGTGAAACCGGCTGCAAGAATCCGGTGGTGCCAGCCGGTGCGCCCGATGGCACCACACAGCAGGCTGCCGTATCGGCCGCCGTGAACACCGACTGCTTCAACTGGGGTTACGATCCCGTCCACTACAACGCGCCGGAAGGTAGTTACGCCAGCAATACGCTGGACGCCGGCACCCGCGTGCGCGAATTCCGCGCCATGGTCGGCGCGCTGCACAAGCAGGGCCTGCGCGTGGCGATGGACGTCGTCTACAACCACACCAGCGCCTCGAAACAGGGCCCGTTGTCGGTGCTCGACAAGATCGTCCCGGCCTATTACTACCGCCTCGGCGGCGACGGCGCCATTCTTGCCGACAGCTGCTGCGCCGATACCGCGGCCGAGAACACCATGATGGGTAAACTGATGGTCGATTCGGCCGTGGGCTGGGTGCGCGACTACAAGATCGACAGCTTCCGTTTCGACATCATGGGCTTTGAACCGCTGCCCGTGCTGACCGAGTTGCAGGCCAAAGTCAACCAGGTGAGCGGGCGCGATATTTACCTGTATGGAGAAGGCTGGAATTTCGGCGCCGTCACCAACGACGCCCGCTTCGTGCAGGCGCGCCAGGCCAATTTGTACGGCACCGGCATCGGCTCGTTCAACGACCGCATGCGCGATACCATGCATGGCGGCGGTTGCTGCGATGCGGGCGACGACCTGATTGCCCAGCAAGGCTTTATCAACGGCGTCTACACCGATCCGAACGCATTGTCGCGCCAGACCAAGGACGACCTGCTGCGCCTCGGCGACCTGGCCAAGGTGACGTTGACCGGCAGCGTGCGCGACTACACGTTCACCGACCGTTTCGGCGCTACCCGCAACAACACGCAGATCGATTATTTCGGCCAGCAAGCCGGCTACACTGCCAATCCGGCCGAGTCGATCAACTACATCGAAGCGCACGACAACCAGACGCTGTTCGACCTGAACGCCTACAAACTGCCGCAGTCGACACCGATCGCGGACCGGGTGCGCGCGCAGAACCTGGGTGCGGCGATCGTGTTGCTGTCGCAGGGTGTGCCGTTCATCCACGCCGGCCAGGAAATCATGCGGTCGAAATCGATGGACCGTGACAGCTACAACGCGGGCGACTATTTCAACAAGCTCGATTACAGCTACGCGGCGAACAACTTCGGTGTCGGCTTGCCGTTGGCCGCGAACAACCAGGTCAACTGGGCGTTGTCGGCACCGGTGCTGCGCAATCCTCTGATCAAGCCGGCCACCGCCGACATCATCCGGTCGAAGAACTACTTCACCGACATGCTGGCGATCCGTAAGGACAGTTCGCTGTTCCGGCTGCGCACAGCTGGCGACATCAGCGAGCGCCTGCGCTTCTACAATACCGGTCCGAACCAGGTCGGTGGCCTGATCGTGATGGGCATCGACGGGCAATCGCCGCGGCCGTATGACGGCGCGAATCACAAGGGCGTGGTGGTGCTGTTCAACGTCGACAAGGTGCCGGCGACCGTGACGGTGCCGGAACTGACCGGCCGCACGTTGTCGATCCACCCGGTGCAGCAGCGCTCCGTGGCCGACACGCTGGCACGGACATCGACGTACAACCCTGCGAACGGGACGTTTACGGTGCCGGCGCGGACGACGGTGGTGTTTGTGCAGGATTAGCGCTACCGGGAACCGTCACCCCGTTGAAAAACGGGGCCCATGCTGCGTGTGCAGATATTGCGAACTCGGCATGGGTACCGGCTTTCGCCGGTATGACGGTTCTCATGGTAGTGATAAAAAAAAGCCGCTGGTCTTGCGATCAGCGGCTTTTTTCATATCAAGCTAAACGATTAAAACCGTTCATACTCATGCAGGTAGCGCCACTGCCCCGCCGGCACGCCGGCCATCGAGATGCGCCCGATACGCAGCCGCTTCATCGACACGACCGTCAAGCCCACCGCGTCGCACATGTGCGCAATCTGCCCCGGCCGCACGCCTTTCAAAGCAAAGCGCAAACGCGTTTCGTTCTGCCAGCTGACCTTCATCGGCGCAATTGGCTTGCCACTGAATTTCAGGCCGTGGTTCAGCAGCGCCAGGCCGCCATCGGCAATCGTACCCGCCACTTCCACCACATACTCCTGCTCGACGCGCTCGGCATCGTCGACCAGCTTGCGCGCTACCCGGAAGTCCTGCGTGTAGATCAGCAGGCCGCTGGCCATCGTCTCCAGCGGCGACGTCAGCGTCAGCTTGTGCAGGTGGCGCTTTAAAAAACGCTTGCGGTTATGGTCCGGCACCAGCAGCGATTCTTCGGTCAGCAAATCCAGCGCAGATTCTCCTTGCGCACCGACGCCCGCGTTCACACCGGCCGGCTTGTGCAGCAAAATCGTCACCGGCGACGGCTCATCGGCCGTCGCTTTCGGATCGATCGTTACTTCCTGCTCGTCCTCGACGCGCATGGCCGGGTCTTCAACCAGTTTGCCGTCGACGCTGATCCAGCCGCCGGCAATATACCGCTCGGCGTCGGCACGGGAGCATGGAGCCTGTTCGGCGACGCGCTTGGCAAGGCGGATAGCTTCGCTCATGCTGCTTTCCTCTCGCTGAAAAACGCCGACACCACGCGAATGACGCGCTCGACATCCTCCTCCGAGATATTCCAGTGCGTGACCAGGCGCGTGTGCGGGCCGACCGTCGCGCGGATCTGCTCGCGCGCGAGCGCGGCGCGCAAACCGTCGCAGGCTGACGGATCCATGTGGATGTAAAAAATATTCGTTTGCGGCGTATCGACCGTCAAACCATCGATGGCACGCAGGCCTTCGGCCAGGCGCGCAGCATTCGCGTGATCGTCGGCGAGACGTGCCACATTGTGCTCGAGCGCGTAGTGCGCAGCCGCCGCGATGACGCCAGCCTGGCGCATGCCGCCGCCCAGCATCTTGCGCCAGCGCTTGCCCTGCTCGATGAACGCTTTGGGGCCCAGCAGCAGCGAACCAACCGGCGCGCCCAGTCCTTTCGACAGGCACACCGAGATGGTGTCGAAACCGGCCGCCGCGTCCTGCAGGCTGATGCCCTGCTTGACGGCGGCATTGCAGATACGGGCGCCATCGAGGTGCGTGGCCAGGCCGCGCGCGTGTGCAAACGCCGTGGCCTCGGCCATGTAGGGGGCGCCCAGCACGCGCCCGCCGATGGTGTTTTCCAGCGCCAGCAGGCGCGAACGCGCAAAGTGCATATCGTCCGGCTTGATGTACGCGCCGATGTCGGCGATGGCGATCGAGCCGTCGGGCTGGTTGGCAATCGGCTGCGGCTGGATGCTGCCCAATACCGCGGCGCCGCCGCCTTCGTACTTGTAGGTATGGGCTTCCTGGCCAACCAGGTACTCGTCGCCGCGGCCGCAGTGGGTCATCAGGGCGATCAAATTGGTCTGCGTGCCGGACGGAGCAAACATGCCGGCCTCGAAGCCGAACAGTTCGGCGCCGAAATCCTGCAGACGATTGACGGTGGGGTCGTCCCCGTAGACATCGTCGCCGACGGGCGCGGCCGCCATCGCGTCGCGCATGGCTTGCGATGGCTCGGTGACGGTGTCGCTGCGCAGGTCGATCCAGTTGGCTTGGTTCATTGTGTGCTTATTTGGCTGGTGTAAAAGCGCTGGCCCATTTCTTCGAGGCCCAGCGTGGACAGGACTTCCTGCAGGCGCTCGCTCGGACGCTGGCGCGGCAGATTTTTGTAGGTCGCGATGATCAACTCGTTTTTCATCGAGTGTTCCCAGCCGACGAGTTCAGTGACATTGACCTGGTAGCCGTGGGCTTCCAGTTGCAGGCAACGCAGCACGTTAGTGATCTGGCTGCCGAATTCACGCGTGTGGATCGGGTGGCGCCAGATCTCGGTCAGCGCGCTTTTGCCCAGGTCGCGGCCCTTGTTCTTCTTCAGCACCGAGGCAATCTCGGCCTGGCAGCACGGCACCAGCACCATGTATTTCGCGCGCTTTTTCAAGGCGAAGTCGATGGCGTCGTCGGTGGCGGTGTTGCAGGCGTGGAGCGCGGTGACGATGTCGATCTGTTCAGGCAGCAGGTTCGACGTGGTCGACTCGGCCACCGACAGCGGCAGGAAGGACATCCCTTTGTCGAAGCCGAGTTTGGCGGCCAGCTCGGTCGACTTGGCCACCAGCTCCTCGCGCGTCTCTATGCCGTAGATATGGGCGCCCTGCTTTTCTTCCGCCTTCAGGCCCTTGAAAAACAGGTCGTACAGGATGAAGCCGAGATAGGACTTGCCAGCGCCATGGTCGACCAGCGACACGTTCGGATGATCCGCGCGCAGCTCGTTCAGCAGCGGCTCGATGAACTGATAAAGGTGATAGACCTGCTTGAGTTTGCGGCGGCTGTCCTGGTTCAGTTTGCCATCGCGCGTGAGGATGTGCAGCTCCTGCAGCAGCGCGACCGACTGGCCGGGACGCACTTCCGGCGGCAGCGCGTCAGGCGCTGCCTTTTTTGCTGTCACACTCAATGGTTTGCCTCGGCGGCGTGATTGATCGTGTATTTCGGAATCTCGACGACCAGGTCCTCGGTACCGACGATCGACTGGCACGACAGGCGCGAGACCGGCTCCAGGCCCCAGGCTTTGTCGAGCATGTCTTCTTCCTGCTCTTCCGGCTCGTTCAGCGAGCTGAACCCTTCGCGGACCAGCACATGGCAGGTGGTGCAAGCGCAGACGCGGTCGCAGGCGTGTTCGATCTCGATGTCGTTTTCCAGCATGATGTCGCAGACAGATTTGCCGGTGGGGGCATCGACGACGGCGCCGTCAGGGCAGAATTTTGGGTGGGGCAAAAATACGATTTGGGGCACTTCGGTTACCTCAATACTCCCCGCGCAGGCGGGGATCCATTCCACTTGTGATCAGTGATATCACCAAGCAGAGGGGTTATGGGCCCCGGCCTTCGCCGGGGTGACGGTTTTTGGGTTAGTGGCTATCGACCGACTTTACACCTCGGACAGCTTCTTGCCGGCCAGCGCGCTGCGCACGCTTTTGTCCATGCGGCGGGCGGCGAAATCGTCGGTGCCGTGGGCCAGCGTTTGCACAGCATTGTGCAAGCCATCCTGGCGCTCGCCAATCGCCACGGTGTCGTCAGAAGAGCGCGCCATCGCATCGCGCACCGCCTGCATCAGCGCCATCAACGCGCCCTGTTCTTCCGCGTTCAACAAGTCGGCATCCGAACCCAGCGCAGATTCCACCGCCAGCAAAATGCGCTCGGCCTCGACCTGCTCTTCACGCAGCGCGCGCGCAACCATGTCGCCCGCGGCCGATGTGTACGAATCCTGCAGCATGCGCGCGACGTCATCGTCGGCCAGGCCATACGACGGTTTCACCGTGATCGACGCTTCCACGCCGGAGCGCGTTTCGCGTGCCGACACCGACAGCAAGCCATCGGCATCGACCTGGTAGGTGATGCGAATCCGCGCCGCGCCCGCAGCCATCGGCGGTATGCCGCGCAGCTCGAAGCGCGCCAGCGAACGGCAATCGCTCACCAGTTCGCGCTCGCCCTGCAGCACGTGCACCGCCAGCGCGGTCTGGCCATCTTTAAAGGTCGTGAACTCCTGCGCGCGAGCGCATGGAATCGTCGAATTGCGGGGGATGATTTTTTCGACCAGGCCGCCCATCGTTTCGATCCCGAGCGACAGCGGCGTCACGTCCAGCAGCAGCCAGTCGTCGCCGGAGGCACGGTTACCGGCCAGCAGATTGGCCTGGATGGCAGCGCCCAGCGCCACAACTTTATCGGGGTCGATATTCGCGTGCGGGATGGTGTGGAAAAAATCGCTGACCACGCGGCGCACGTGCGGCATGCGCGTCGAACCGCCGACCATGACGACGCCATCGACGTCTTCCACCGACACATCGGCGTCGCGCATGGCTTTGCGGATCGCAGTCATGGTCTTCGCGACCAGGTGTTTCGTGATGTCGAAAAAGATTTCGTCGGTGATGCGCACCTGCACCAGTTCGCCGCTTTGCAGGATCGCGTCGACGGTCGTCGCAGCATTCGTCGACAGCAGCTCTTTGGCCTGGCGCGCCTTGACCATCAGCGTGGCGGTGTCTTCGTCCGACAGTGGAGCCAGCCCGGCCTGCTCCATAATGTAGCAAAACAGGCGATGGTCGAAATCGTCGCCGCCCAGCGCAGAATCGCCGCCGGTGGACAGTACTTCGAACACACCTTTGGACAGTTTCAAAATCGAGATATCGAACGTGCCACCGCCGAGGTCGTACACGGCATACACGCCTTCCTTGCCTTGGTCGAGACCGTAGGCAATTGCAGCGGCGGTAGGCTCCGACAGCAGGCGCAGCACATTCAGGCCAGCCAGCTGGGCTGCATCCTTGGTGGCCTGGCGCTGGGCGTCGTCGAAATATGCGGGCACGGTAATCACGGCGCCCACCAGTTCATCGCCGAGCGAGTCTTCGGCGCGCTGGCGCAACGTGGCGAGAATCTGCGCCGAGATTTCTACCGGGCTCTTCAGGCCGGCCACGGTTTTCAGCTGCACCATGCCAGGCGAGTCCTGGAAATCGTACGGCATGTTTTCCGCGTGAGCGATGTCAGCCAGGCCGCGGCCCATGAAGCGTTTTACGGACACGATCGTGTTCTTCGGATCGGTGGTCTGGTGCGCCTGCGCCTTGTAACCGATGTGCGCGTGGCCGTTCGGCAGATAACGCACAATCGACGGCAACAATGGATGACCGTCTTCGTCGCTGAGCACTTCCGGCGTCCCGCTGCGCACGGTGGCCACCAGCGAATTGGTCGTGCCGAGGTCGATCCCTACCGCCAGCCGATGCTGGTGCGGCGCGGTCGACATCCCCGGTTCTGAAATCTGCAAAAGTGCCATGTTGTTCTTAATCAGTTGTAAAACAATGAGGGTCAGTGTCGAATTAATCGGAAAGATTGCTAAACAATTCGACGCTGACCCCATTTAATGGGTACTTGCCTGACGGCTAGTTGTCGATGGCTTCGAATGCGTACTGGACTTCTTCGCCAAATTTATCGAGGAACATCAGCGCGCGGACGCCCTGGGCCGCGGTCTCGTATTCGCCCGCGTCGAGCTCCTTGCCCACCAGGACCAGGCGCTGCTTGCGCGCGCTGCGCAGTTGCGCATCGAGCCGGTCGAGGGCAATACCGTCTTTGGCGGTACGCGCGTCGCCGAGTTCTTCGCGCCATTCCATCTGTTGCATCAGGAAGTCCATCGGCATGGCCGTGTTCGATTCCGTCTGCAGGTCCACGCCGTTCAGCTCGCACAGATACTGGGCGCGCTTTTGCGGATTTTTCAGGGTTTGGTAGGCTTCGTTGGCGCGCGTGGCCCATTGCATCGCGACACGTTTTTCAGCATCGGTGGCGTTGACGAATTTGTCCGGGTGGACCCGGCCTTGGACGTCGCGGTAAGCCTGGTCCAGCGCAGCGGCATCGACGTCGAATTGCGCCGGCAGGCCGAACAGCTCAAAATGGTTTTGCATCAAATCCGGAAACTTTCACCACAGCCGCAGGCGTCCTTGAGGTTCGGGTTATTGAACTTAAACCCCTCGTTCAGACCCTCGCGGGCGAAGTCTAGCTCGGTACCGTCGAGGTACGGCAGGCTCTTCGGGTCGACAAAGACCTTCACGCCATGCGATTCGAACACGCTGTCTTCGTCAGCCGACTCATCCACATATTCAAGCTTGTACGCCAGACCGGAGCAACCAGTCGTGCGCACGCCAAAACGCAAGCCGAGACCCTTGCCGCGACGTTCGATGTAGCGGTTGATGTGACGGGCTGCTTTTTCGGTCAGGGTAATTGCCATTGCGATCTCTCCAACGTGTAACAAGGGCGCGCGGACACGCACCTCAAAGGGACCTCGAAAAACCGTCGCGAGCGGCCGCACTGGTGGTTGAGAAGCGGAGCTGTACCGGGGTACAGCGAGCATCGCAGACCGCCAGTGCAACGCGCAGCAGGTTTGTCGAGAGTTCCATCAAACTGCCAGTGCAGGATGCTTGGTCTGGTAGTCCAGTACGGCAGCCTTGATGGCGTCTTCCGCCAGGATCGAGCAGTGGATTTTCACTGGCGGCAGCGCGAGTTCTTCAGCGATCTGCGTATTCTTGATTTCCAGTGCTTGCGCCAGCGTTTTGCCCTTGACCCATTCGGTCACCAGCGAGCTCGACGCGATGGCCGAACCGCAGCCGTACGTCTTGAACTTGGCATCTTCGATCAGGCCATCGGCGCCGACCTTGATCTGCAGTTTCATGACGTCGCCGCACGCCGGCGCGCCAACCATGCCGGTGCCGACGTCGTCATCGTCTTTACCAAAAGCGCCGACGTTGCGTGGATTTTCGTAGTGATCGAGTACTTTGTCTGAATAAGCCATGGTAATTCTCCTGATTCTCTAATAGTTATGCGGTAATTAGCGCGGTGATTAGTGGGCTGCCCATTGGATCGAGCTGATGTCGATCCCGTCCTTGAACATATCCCACAGCGGCGACAGTTCACGCAACTTGCCGACCTTCGATTTCAGCAGGTCGATCGCGAAATCGATGTCTTCTTCGGTCGTGTAGCGGCCGATGGTAAAGCGGATCGAGCTGTGCGCCAGTTCGTCGCTGCGGCCCAGCGCGCGCAATACGTACGATGGCTCCAGGCTGGCCGACGTGCAGGCTGAACCGGACGACACTGCCAGGCCCTTGATGGCCATGATCAGCGACTCGCCTTCGACATAATTGAAGCTGACGTTCAGGTTGTGCGGCACGCGGTTTTCCATGTCGCCGTTGATGTAAACCTCCTCGATTTCCATCAGGCCTTTGGCCAGGCGGTCGCGCAGCGCGGTGATGCGGACGATTTCCGTGTCCATCTCAACCTTGGCGATACGGAACGCTTCGCCCATGCCGGCGATCTGGTGCGTTGGCAACGTGCCCGAACGCAAACCGCGCTCGTGGCCGCCACCGTGCATCTGCGCTTCCAGGCGTACGCGTGGCTTGCGGCGGACGTACAGCGCGCCGATGCCTTTTGGACCGTACGTCTTGTGCGCGGTGAATGTCATCAGGTCGACCTTCGATTTTTCCAGGTCGATATGGACTTTACCGGTGGCCTGTGCAGCGTCGCAATGGAAAATGATGCCCTTCGAGCGGCACAGTTCGCCGATGGCGTCGATTGGCTGGATGACACCGATTTCGTTATTCACCAACATCACCGACACGAGAATGGTGTCAGGGCGGATCGCCGCAGCCAGCTGCTCGACGGTGATCAGGCCGTTATCCTGCGGTTCCAGGTACGTCGCGGAAAAGCCCACGCGCTCGAGTTCGCGCACCGTATCCAGCACAGCCTTGTGCTCGGTTTTGACGGTGATGATGTGCTTGCCTTTGGTCTTGTAGAACTGGGCAGCGCCTTTCAAGGCCAGGTTGTTCGATTCGGTGGCGCCGGAGGTCCAGATGATTTCGCGTGGATCGGCGCCCACCAGCGCGGCCACATGGGCGCGCGCTTCTTCGACCGCCGCTTCGGCACTCCAGCCGTACATGTGGCTGCGCGATGCCGGATTGCCGAACTGCTCGCGCAGGAAGGGAATCATCTTGTCGGCGACGCGTGGATCGACTGGCGTGGTCGCCGAGTAATCCATGTAGATCGGGAAGTGGGGGGCAGTTGCAAAAGTATGGGACTCTTCTGCGGATTCGAAAGCCTGCTCGAGGTGTTGGGTGGGCGCGTTCATCAGTTTTACTCCGTGTGCTTCAATGCGTTTCGACGGTGGCGTGGCTGCGGTGCATCACCACGACATGTTGTTCTGGATGCTTCTGTATTTCGCGGTCGACCAGGTCTTGCAGCGACACTGAATCGAGGTAATCGACCATCTTTTCGTTGAGCGTGGCCCACAGTTCGTGGGTCATACACCGCGTGCCACTGGCCAGGTCGGCTCCGTGGCAATTTTCTTTGCCGCCACACTGGGTGGCGTCGAGCGGTTCGTCGACAGCAATGATGATATCGGCCACCGTGACGGCGCTGGCGAGGCGCGCCAGGCTGTAGCCGCCGCCCGGACCACGAATCGATTCGACGATTTCATGGCGGCGCAGCTTGCCGAACAGCTGCTCCAGATAAGACAGCGAAATTGCCTGGCGCGCGCTGATGCCGGACAGCGTGACGGGTCCCTTGCCCTGTCGCAGGGCAAGATCGATCATCGCGGTCACGGCAAATCGGCCTTTGGTGGTCAGACGCATTCCAGCCTCGTTATCAAGAAATCTTCATTGTTATCAAAACCATCCTTGTTCATTCCACTTGTGCACATCACTTGCTGGTGCCGCGTAGTAGTTGAATGATTTAGTCAAGTATAGCAAATCCAATCAGCTTTGTCTTTTTGGCGCACGGTTTGCACGGAGCAGGTGCATAGGGCCGAACAATGCCTGCATGGGAGCATTGTCGATGAACGAGAGGTTGTACGGGTGTTCCGCGCTGGCATGGGGGAAACAGCCGGTTTCCGGCAGCTTTTTGAGCTCTTCGGCAATCTTGCCCCACAAGACCAGCGTGGGCGCCGGCGTCAACTGCGCCAGCGCACGCAGTACCACTTGCAGGAACGGCAGCCAGCCGCGGGCATCGACGACAGGTTTGACGGTGGTGCGGAAGACCAGCGACGCGTTCAGCAGCAGGAAACCGTGCGCGCTCAGATTGGCTTGCAGTTCGGGCAGGGTCTGGATGGTAGCGCTGTCATGCCGCACTTTTTCCGCCAGCGGTGCCATATGCGCGCCGCCGGTGGCGCCTGCCTGCAGTTGTCCATCGGCGACCAGCAGCATTTTCATGAAGTTGCGCAACGACGTGGCGCGGTTGACAGGCTTTGACAGTCCGGCCGTGCTCCACAACTCACCGACGGCGCCATCCATGAAGCAGACGCCGGTGGCACTGGCCGCGCGTGGATACGGCCCTTCGCCCACCAGCACATAGCGCACCCGGTCGACAGGCAACGCAAAGGCGGCAAACAGGCGGCCTTCGGTGGGCAGGAAATCGTCATCGGCCAGCGTGGCCAGATAAGCCGGGTCGGCAGCGGCGACAGCGTCCAGGCCGGCCAGCAAATGGGGTCGCCAGGAAGCGTCGGCCTGGTCGAGCGCGTGGAGGATATTCGACGGAATGATAGCCATGGCAAGCACACTAAAAAAAGCGGATTGTAGCGCAGCTACTCCCTGCTTGCCGCCCGGAATTGGCCCAACCGCGTGGGCGCCGTGACGACTTCGCAGGCATCATCGCAGCTCACGTGCTTCAAGGCTGTTATTCACTACTGTTATTCACTACCTGCTCACTAACGGAGACTTTTCATGCCCACTATTCAAGACCTGATGACCCCTGACGTTCAGTACGTCGGCCCCACCGATTCGATCCGCCGCGCCGCGCAATTAATGGAAGAGTTTGACGTCGGCGTCCTGCCCGTGCTCGACGGCGATGCACTGGTCGGCATGATTACCGACCGCGATATCGCGCTGCGTTCCAGCGCCAAGGGCAAGGATCCGGAATCCGACCGCGTCGGTAATGTGATGAGCCCGGACGTGGCAACCTGCCATGCCTCCCAGACTGTGGACGAAGTGCTGGCTGCCATGGGCGACCTGCAGTTGCGGCGCGTGCCGGTGATCGACCAGGAATCGCACAAGCTGATCGGAATGGTGTCGCTGGGCGACCTGGCGCAATCGCAATCTGGCCAGGTCGACGATGCCCTGCGCGAAATTTCTGCAGACGATAAAAACAATCAGACTCAGGCCGGCTAAACACACGGCTGGCCAGACAAAGGTCCGGCTAAACACACTGCCAGTTAGATCGGGGCCGGCTCCGCATCGGGCTGGCGCTTCGGATGGGCCTGTACGAACGCTGGCAGCTCGATGCAATTGGCGTAGATACGGGCGATATTCTCGTACGGCGTGATATCGATATTGAACCGGATCGCATTGAATACCTGCGGCACGAGGAAGCAATCGGCGATAGTGGGCGTATCGCCGTGGCAAAACGTGGCGGTCCCGGGATGGCGCACCAGGTGGCTTTCCATCGAGGCAAAACCTGCAACGATCCAGTGCCGCAACCAAGTTTTTTTGGCGTCCTCACTGATACCCAGTTCATCGACCAAGTAGTTCATCACGCGCAAATTGTTCAGCGGATGAATGTCGCAGCAGATCATCTGCGCCAGCTCGCGCACGCGCGCGCGCCCGAGCGGGTCGGGCGGCAACAGTGGCACCGCCGGATGAGTTTCTTCGAGGTATTCGAGGATGGCCATCGACTGCGTCAGCGTGCCGCGCTTATCTTGCAACGTGGGCACCATGGCGCTTGGATTGATGTTCAGGTACGCCTCAGACTTCTGCTCGCCACCATTGCGCAGCAAGTGCACCGGTACCGCTTCGTAATCGATTCCCTTCAGATTCAGCGCGATGCGGACGCGGTAGGCGGCGGAACTGCGGAAATACGTGTGAAGCTTCATTGCTGGTCTCCGGGTGAATGTGGCGCCATTACAAACTATTTCCTGTGAGCATACAAGCTGTATTCTCCATGCATCATTGGGCCAGAGGACCGCCCTTGTGCACCGTGCGGGAGCGTACATTCGCTACAATGTGCGGATGTCCATCGATACCGTCGCCATCAACCAGCGCATGACGCATTTCGACGACCAGGCCCAAGTCTGGCTGTTCGGTTACGGCTCGCTGATCTGGAAAGCCGATTTTCCATTCCTGGCACGACGCCCGGCCAGCATTGCCGGCTGGACCCGGCGCTTCTGGCAAGGTTCGCACGACCATCGCGGCACGCCGGAGGCCCCCGGCCGCGTGGTTACGCTGGTGCCTGAGCCCGGCGCCATCTGCCACGGCATGGCCTACCTGGTGACGCCGGAAGAATTCGCCCATCTCGATTACCGCGAAAAGAACGGTTATCTGCGCTTGGCCACCAGCATCACCTTCGACGACGGCAGCACCGCCCAGGGTCTGGTGTATATCGCTACGAAAGACAACGCCGCCTTTCTGGGCCCGGCGCTGGAAACTGCCATTGCCGAGCACATTGCCGTATCGGCCGGGCCGAGCGGCCCGAACCGCGATTATCTGCTGGCGCTGGCGCAGGCACTGCGCGACATGGACCAGGCCGATGCGCACGTGTTCGCCATCGAGCGCCACCTGCTGGCGCTCTGATCTCTACCGATTGCCGGCCTTTGCCAGGTAACCAGCCACTGCTGCCTTGGCGATAGCGCCGAACATCGCACTGTCACCGGGCGCACGTGCCGTCAGCATGGCTCCGTGGATTGCCGCGATATAACACTGCGCTTCGAGCGCCGCATCATGCAGCAGCACAAACTGCCCGCTGGACTTGCCGCGACCCAGCACATCGGCCAGCCAGGTCGCCCGGAAGGTGAAATGCGCGGCCACATCCGCCGCAACTTCCGGCGGCAGCGTGCGCTGCTCCGGAGCCAGCATGGCAGACGCAAAACGACGTGCTCCCGTCCAAAATGGACGCCGACCAATAACCGACATGGCCGTACAGTTGCAGGACCGGATCGGTCACGTATGCGCCCGCTTCCATCGCCAGCGCAATTTTTTTGCGATAGCGCTGTACCACTTTCGAAGCAAGGTACGCCTGGATTCGGAAATGGCGATGGATGCGCGGCTTGTTGATGGCGACCTGCCGGGCGATATCGGCGCAGCTGAGGCCGTTGTAGCCCTTCTCGATCATCAGGACCCGGGCGCAATCAAGGATGAGGTAGGCGGTAGTATTGGTGGCGGTCATGAACAGACGATCATTACCGACTAGCTGGTGATCAAGCGATTTTTAATGATGTATATCAGTGGCCAGCCAACGGTTATGCTGTTGCTTCGCATTATTGCCACCGCTACGGGATACTTGCCATGCATATTGCCATTCTCACTTTCGATGGTTTCAACGAACTCGATTCGCTGATTGCACTGGGCATCCTGAACTGTGTCAAACAGCCCGGCTGGCAGCTGTCGATCGCCAGCCCGACGGCGCAGGTAACGTCGATGAACGGCCTGGTCCTCACCGCGCACATCGGGTTGGCCGAGGCATCGCAGGCAGACGCGGTCATTGTCGGCAGTGGTATGAAAACGCGCGAGGTGGTCGCGAATGCTGCCCTGCTGGCGCAATTGCAATTCGACCCGGCGCGCCAACTGCTGGGCGCCCAGTGCTCGGGCACGCTCATTCTCGCCAGACTCGGCTTGCTGGGCGTGGTGCCGGCCTGCACCGACCTGACCACCAAACCGTGGATACAGGAATCAGGCATCCAGGTACTCAACCAGCCGTTTTATGCGGACGGCAATATCGCCACCGCGGGCGGCTGCCTGGCGTCGCAATACCTGGCGTGCTGGCTCATTGCGCGCACCGAGGGCATGGCCGCTGCCGAGAGCGCCATGGAGTACGTGGCGCCGGTCGGCGAAAAAGAAGAGTACGTCGCCCGTATGCGGCGCAACGTGGCGCCGTATTTGCCGGTGTCCCGCGCGGCCTGACCCTGAAGCCGGCAACGCCGGGCGACACCTGCTAAAACAGGTCCAGTTGCCCGGCCCCTTTCGCATCTTTCCGGGCGACTGTCGCAGGCACCACCAGCGGGCGCCGGAACCGGGATACATCGAGCCGGTCGAAGCGGCTGCGCAGTCCGCTCATGCCGAGCCGCTCGACCGCCTTGGTAAAACGCTGACGGATCAGGTCGGCCCAGATGCCTTCGCCATGCATGCGCTGGCCAAATGCTGCGTCATAATCCTTGCCGCCGCGCAGGTCGCGGACGCGGTTCATGACACGCTGGGCACGGTCGGGAAAATGGGCCTGCAGCCATTGCTGGAACAGCGGATTGACTTCCCACGGCAGGCGCAGCACGGTGTAATGGGCCCCGATCGCACCAGCGTCGCGCGCGGCTTCGAGGATTTTTTCGATGTCCGGCTCGGTGACAAACGGAATGATCGGGGCCACGCTGACACTGACCGGGATGCCTGCGCGCGTCAGCGTTTCGATGGTGCGCAGGCGCCGCGCCGGGGCGGCCGCGCGTGGCTCGAGCGTGCGCGCGATGGCCGGGTCGAGCGTGGTGATGGTGACGGCTGCGCAAGCGAGCTGCTGCGCTGCCATCGGCGCCAGCAGGTCGATGTCGCGTTCGATCAATGACGACTTCGTGATCAGCCCCACCGGATGATGGCATTCGCTGAGTACTTCCAGCACATGCCGCGTGATGCGGCGCTCGCGCTCGCATGGCTGGTAAGCATCGGTGTTGACGCCAATGGCGATGTGCTCGGGCACGTACGAGGGCCGGGCCAGTTCGCGCCGCAACAGGTCGGCGGCGTTCACTTTGGCGATGAGGCGGCTTTCGAAATCGAGACCTGGCGACAGGCCCAGATAGCTGTGCGACGGACGGGCGAAACAGTAAATGCACCCGTGCTCGCAGCCGCGATACGGATTAAGCGACACACTGAACGGAATGTCGGGCGACGTATTGCGGCTGAGGATGCTCCTGGCGATTTCATCAGTGACATGGGTGCGGAACGGCGTGGCCTCGTCCTCTTCTTCTTCATCATGTGTGCCCCAGCCATCGTCGACTTCCTCCCTGCCGTTGACGTCGAACCGTCCCTGCAAGTTCGACACCGCCCCGCGACCCTTGCGGGCAGCCACCGGCCGCACGATGTCGATCGGCTGCCAGTCATGGAACGGTTCAATTTCGCGGTGCGCCACGGGATTTACCTGCACTGTACATATATACAGTATCGTACGCCGACTCGCGCGTTTATTCAAGCGGCGCGTCAGGAACAAAACCCATCTGCTGGCCAACAAATCCATCGAACGCAGCGATCAGCCCTTGCCAGCGCGCTGGCGCGGCATCGACCTGCATCAACGCATACGCGGCCGCCTCCAGCGTCGACAACTGGTCCGGGGCATGTGCCTTGCGAATGCGGTAATGCGACGTCGGCATCGCGCGCAGTGTCAACCGCGGCAAGGATTGCAGCAGCGGGTTCAGGTACAGCATCTTGCGGCTCTTGCGCCAGGTGGCGTCGACGATGACCAGGCGCAGTGTGCCGGGCTCAGTCACATCCAGCGGCAGCGAGACGACACCCGGCGTGTCCGGATACAGCAACACCGGCGTGCGCCCGCCCTCCTCCAGCAGCCCTGCCAGCGCACCTGCATCGAACGTTTCGCCCACGACCATCACGCTCGGCTGTACACTTAAATGCAGCAGGCGCGCGCTGTTCTTGGCATTGCCCACTTCGAGCGGATGCTGCAGGATCAGCAGTTCCACGCTTGATGCCAACGGCGTGATCCATTGGCAGATGCAGGCCGACTGCGCACGCAGGCACCGCGCGCACGTCGCACGCCTAGCCTGCACGCCAGCCGCCTCCCAGCGCGCGGTACAAATCGACGTGCGCCGCCAGCAGGCTGGCGCGCAGTTGCAGGACATTGTTGTCGGCCGCGAAGGAATTGCGCTGCGCATCGAGTTCTTCCAGATACGACGCGTAGCCGTTGGCATAGCGGTTGTGGGCGATACGCAGCACTTCGGCCGACGCCACCTGGCGCGCCTGGGCCTCGGCCACTTGCTCGCTCAGGCGTTGCACTGCCGTCAACGCATTCTCGGTTTCGGCAAACGCCGTACGCACCACGGTTTCGTAGCCGAATACGGCGCGGTCGCGCAGCGTGCCGGCGATCTCGGCCTGGGCGCGCAGACGGCCGGCGTCGAAAATCGGTGCGAGGATGCTGGCGCCGACACTCCACAGTTCGTTGGGCGAACGCAGCAGACTGGACAGGCTGCCTGCCTGCGCACCCAGCGACGCCGTGAGGCGGATCGACGGCAGCAGCTGGTCGCGCGCGGCGGCCAGGCTGGCATCGAGCGCCGCAATGGCACTTTCAGCCTGGGCGATGTCGGGCCGGCGGCGCAGCAATTCGGACGGCAAGCCGGGGGCAATTGCCGGTGGGCGCAAGTCGAGCAGGCTGGTGCCGCGCGCCACCGGGCCCGGGCTCGCGCCCAGCAGCACGTTCAGCGCGTTTTCCTGCTGCGCGATGGCGCGTTCCAGCTGCGGCACCACGGCCGCCGTGGTGTGCAGCTCGGCTTCGGCCTGCGACTGGTCCAGGCGCGAGCTATACCCTACCTCGAATTGTCGTCGAGCCAGGTCGAACGAGCGCTGGCGCGACACCAGCGTCGCGCGCGCGAGGGCCAGCTGGGCATCGAGGCCACGTAGATTCAGATAGCCGGACGCCGTGTTGGCCGCCACCGCCAGCGCAGTCGCTGCAGCCAGTGCCTGCTGCGACGCAAGGTCGTAGCGCGCCGCAGTCGTGGTCTCGGCCAGCCGGCCAAACAAATCGAGCTCGTAACTGGCCTGCACCTGGCCGGTCAGCGAGGTGCCGTCGACCGGCGTGCCGGACGAACCGATGGCACGGGCGCGACCCGGCGCCAGGCTTCCCGTCAGCGTGGGCATTTGCCCGCTCGCGGCAACGCGCACGCGCGCCTGGTATTCCTGCAGCCGCGACAGCGCTACCCGCACATCGCCATTGCTTTGTTCAGCCTGGCTGA
>JALYUM010000028.1 GCA_030853745.1 Pseudomonadota bacterium
CGGGGTGACGACTCTCATACTAACTCTTAAGCGAGTGCTCAACCCGCCAGCTTCTCTTCCACCAGCGCGTGCGGATTGCGCCGGTCCTGGGTCCAGTTCATGAACGGTTTGCCGGTTTGCTGCGGCACCATCGTGATGCACGCCTCCACCGGACACGTAATTTCGCACAGGTTGCAGCCGACGCATTCCGCGTCGATTACCTCGTAGGTACGGGCGCCGTTCACTGCGTCGATCAACTGCGCAATCGACTGGTGCGACGTGTCTTCGCAGGCGACGTAGCACTTGCCGCACTTGATGCACTTGTCCTGGTCGATGTGGGCAATGACCTGGTAATTCATGTCCAGGTATTTCCAGTCGGTGGTGTTCGCGACGGCTTTGCCCGAGAATGCGGCGATGTTTGCGTAGCCCTGCGCGTCCATCCAGCGCGACAGGCCATCTTTCATCTCTTCGACAATCCGGAACCCGTGCAGCATGGCGGCCGTGCACACCTGCACCGAGCCGGCGCCGAGCGCGATGAATTCGGCCGCGTCGCGCCAGTTGCCGATGCCGCCGATGCCGGAAATGGGCAAGCCGCGCGTGAGTGGATCGCGCGCGATCTCGGCCACCATGTTCAGCGCAATCGGCTTGACGGCCGACCCGCAATAGCCACCGTGGGTACTGGCGTTGCCGACGATCGGGAAGGCGATCATGCGGTCCAGGTCCAGGTGCGTGATCGAATTGATCGTGTTGATCAGCGAGACCGCGTCCGCCCCGCCAGCCTTGGCCGCGCGGGCCGGTGCGCGCACATCGGTAATGTTCGGTGTCAGCTTGACGATGACGGGGAGCCGCGAATGCTTCTTGCACCACGCGGTAACCATCTGCACATACTCCGGCACCTGGCCGACTGCCGCGCCCATGCCGCGTTCCGGCATGCCGTGTGGGCAGCCGAAATTGAGCTCGATGCCATCGGCACCAGTGGCTTCCACCAGCGGCAAAATCGCCGCCCACAACGCTTCTTCGCACGGCAGCATCAGTGACACGATCATCGCGCGATCGGGCCAGTCCTTTTTCACCTGCGTGATTTCGCGCAGGTTGATTTCCAGGCTGCGGTCGGTAATCAGCTCGATGTTATTGAAGCCAACCACCTCGCGGTTCTTGCCATACAGCGCGGAATAGCGCGACGACACATTGACTGCCGCCGGATCTTCGCCGAGCGTCTTCCACACCACGCCGCCCCACCCTGCTTCAAATGCGCGCACGACGTTGTAGGCCTTGTCAGTCGGCGGCGCGGACGCCAGCCAAAAGGGATTCGGCGCCTTGATGCCGCAAAAATCGATGCTCAGGTCGGCCATGCTGCCCCCGCTTTGGATTGAATATCTTGATGGATGGCGTGTGCGGCCAGTTTGCCGTGCTGGACCGCTTGCACGGTCAGGTCCTGGCCCGGTGCGACACAATCGCCGCCGGCATAAATGCCGCCCACCGCGGTGCGGAAATGGTCGTCGACGGCGATCTTGTCACCCTCACGCAGCAGCGCATTTGCCATACTGTCGGACAGCGAAATGGTTTCCATGCTCTGGCCGATGGCCTTGAACACGGCGTCCGCTGCGATGTCGATGTACGCGCCGGTACCCACCAGGCGGGTGCCGTCCATCTTCGTCTCTTCGAAGCGCATGCCCATCACGCTGCCGTTATCGGCCAACAGCACACCGTCCGGCGCGGCCCAGGTGCGAATGCGCACGAAGTTTTCTTTGGCGATGTCGATCTCGTGACCGGTCGCGCTCATCGCATCGAAGCCGCGCCGGTACACCAGCGTCACGTCTTCGGCGCCCATGCGCTTGATCTGCACGGCCATATCGATGGCGGTGTTCCCGGCGCCAATGACAATCGCGCGTTTCGGCACGGGCAGTGACGCGAGATCCTGCGCCTGGCGCAGCGTGGCGATGTAGTCGATGGCGGACATCAGGCCGGGGGCATTTTCGCCGGTCAGGCCAAGTTGCCTGCTGGCGGTCAGGCCAATGCCGATAAAGACGGCATCATATTGAATCTGCAGGTCTTTCAAATGCACATTCACGCCGAGCGCGTGGCCGGTGCGAATGTCGATGCCGCCGATCTCCAGCAGGAACGCCACTTCTTCCTGCGCGAAGTCGCCCGGTAGCTTGTATTTGGCGATGCCGTATTCATTCAGGCCACCGGCCTTGGTGTTCGCTTCGAACACCACCACATCGTTGCCAAGCATGGCCAGGCGGTGCGCACAGGCCAGGCCGGCCGGTCCGGCACCCACCACGGCGATGGTCTTGCCGGTACAGGGCGCGCGTTCGAACGGGTGTTGTTTGAAGCTGGCGTGGTCGATGGCGTGGCGCTGCAGCAGGCCGATTTTTACTGGCTGGTGCTCTTCGTCGTGGTTGCGCACGCAGGCGTCTTCGCACAGGATTTCGGTCGGGCAGACGCGCGCGCAGGCGCCCCCGAAAATGTTCTGCTTGAGGATATTGAAAGCTGCGCCGTTGATATTGTCGTCGTGGATATTGCGAATAAAACTGGCGACGTCGATGCCGGTTGGGCACGCGCGCATGCACGGCGCGTCATAACAATACAGGCAGCGCGCCGATTCGATGGCGGCCTGCCTGGCTGTCAACGCCGGCGCAAGGTCGGTGAACTGCCGCGCCAGTGCATCGTTCGATCCCGCCGCGAGTGGCAGGTGCTTGAGTGACTCGATCATCGTTGGTCCTGTGAATAGACTGCATATCAGCACGTCGTCCCGGCGCAGGCCGGGATCCATAACACGCTGAACAACTTCGGTAACGCAGCATGGGTCCCGGCGTTCGCCGGGATGACGGTCTTGAGGTTATCGGTTGTTACCTACTTCATCTGTGGGAATGCAAATTCCGCGCCAGCGCTGGCGGTGTTTGGCCAGCGCTGCATCACCGCCTTGTGACGCGTATAAAAACGGATCCCTTCCGGCCCGTACGCGTGGTGATCGCCGAACAGACTCTTCTTCCAGCCACCGAAACTATTGAATGCCATCGGCACCGGCAACGGCACGTTCACACCCACCATGCCCACTTGTACCTGGCGCACGAACTCGCGCGCAACACCGCCATCGCGCGTATAAATCGCCACGCCATTGCCATATTCATTGGCGTTGATCAGCGCCAGGGCACTGCCGACGTCCGGCAGGCGCACCATGCACAGCACCGGCCCGAAGATCTCTTCCTTGTAGATGCTCATGTCCGGTGTGACCTTGTCGAACAGCGTACCGCCGACAAAGAAGCCATCTTCGCGTCCCGCCACGGTGAAGTTGCGGCCATCGACCAGCAATTCCGCGCCTGCTTCCACGCCCTCGCCGATCAGTTTTTCAATGCGCTGTTTCGCGGCGCTGGACACCACCGGGCCCATTTCCGCACCATCGGCCATGCCGTCGTCCACCTTCAGTGCAGCCGTGCGCGTTTTCAGTGCGCTGGCGAGTTTGTCGCCCGCGTCGCCAATTGCCACCACCACGGAGATGGCCATGCAGCGCTCGCCAGCCGACCCGAATGCGGCGCCCATCAATGCATCGACTGCCATGTCCATGTCGGCATCCGGCATCACGACCATGTGATTTTTTGCGCCACCCAACGCCTGCACCCGCTTGCCGGCAGCGCTGCCGCGCGCATAAATATATTCGGCGATCGGCGTCGAGCCGACAAAGCTGATCGCCTGTACATCCGGGTTGTCCAGCAAGGCATCGACGGTGACCTTGTCGCCCTGGACGACGTTGAACACGCCGTCCGGCAAGCCGGCCTGCTTCAGCAATTTTGCATGCAACAAGGAGGCCGATGGATCGCGCTCGGACGGTTTCAAAATGAACGTATTGCCGCATGCAAGCGCCACCGGGAACATCCACATCGGCACCATCACGGGAAAATTGAATGGCGTGATGCCGGCCACGACGCCAAGCGGCTGGCGCATCGACCACGCATCGATGCCGCGCGCGATCTGGTCGGTGAATTCGCCTTTCAGCAAATGTGGAATACCCACCGCGAATTCCACCACTTCGATGCCGCGTGCAACCTCACCCTGCGCGTCGCTGAAGGTTTTGCCGTGTTCGCGCGTGAGCATCGCCGCGAATTCATCGGTGTGTTCCTGGCACAGTTGCAGGTACTTGAACAGCACGCGCGCACGCGCCAGCGGCGGCGTGTTCGACCAGGCCGGAAACGCCGCCAGTGCGGCAGCGACAGCGTCGTCGACTTCTTCCGTCGTCCCCAATGCAACCTGCGCACAGGGCGTGCCGAGCGCCGGGTTGAAGACATCGGCAAAGCGTCCGCTGGTGGTGTCGACGACAGCGCCGTTGATGTAGTGGCTGATGGTATCCATGGGTTTCATAAAATAAGTTAATCCAGGTTTTTGAGGACGGTAGCGAGCTTGCCAAACAGTTCATCGATATGCTGCTTTTCCAGCACCAGCGGTGGCGACAGCGCGATGATGTCGCCAGTAGTGCGAATCAACACGCCATTGGCAAACATCTTCTTGAACGCCGTGAATGCACGCAGCCCGGGCTTGCCGGCGATGGGCGCCAGCTCGATGCCGGCGATCAGGCCGATGGTGCGGATATCGATCACGTGCGGCAGCCCTTTCAACGAATGCACCGCGTCTTCCCAGTACTGTTTCATCGACACGGCATGTGCCAGCACCTGCTGTTCTTCGAACACATCGAGCGTCGCCAGCGCGGCGGCGCAGGCCAGCGGATGGCCCGAGTATGTGTAGCCGTGGAACAGCTCGATGCCTGCGGGCGCCTCCATGAAGGCGTCGTGGATAAAGGCTTTCGAGAACACGGCGCCCATCGGCACCATGCCGTTGGTGAGGCCTTTTGCAGTCGTCATCAGGTCCGGTTCGACATCGAAATAATCGGCGGCAAATGGCGTCGTCAGGCGGCCGAAGCCGGTGATGACCTCATCGAAAATGAGCAGGATGCCGTGCTTGGTGCACAACTCGCGCAGGCGTTTCAGATACCCTTTTGGCGGAATCAGCACACCGGTGGAACCGGCGACCGGTTCGACGATGACGGCGGCAATTGTCGACGCATCATGCAGTGCCACGATGCGTTCGAGTTCGTCGGCCAGGTTGACGCCGTGTTCCGGCTCACCGCGCGTGTACGCGTTCTGGTCGAGATTGTGGGTGTGCGGCAGATGATCGACGCCTGGCAGCAGCGGCCCGAAATGCTTGCGATTGGGGCCAATGCCGCCCACCGACAAGCCACCGAAACCCACACCGTGATAACCGCGCTCGCGGCCGATCAGGCGCGTGCGGCTGCCCTCCCCGCG
Organism: Pseudomonadota bacterium; assembly: GCA_030853745.1. GTDB lineage: Bacteria > Pseudomonadota > Gammaproteobacteria > Burkholderiales > Burkholderiaceae_D > JALYUM01. Next base: position 5,277 of record JALYUM010000028.1, read on the forward strand.
CATGCGGTGATACGCCAGCGCCATCTTCAGCGCCGTGTCGACGGCTTCGGAACCGGAGTTCGTATAAAACACGTGGCCGAACTTGTTGCTGGTGTAGGTCATCAACCGTTCGGCCAGGTCGAACGCGGCGGGGTGGCCCATCTGGAAGGTGGGGGCGAAATCGAGCTGGCCGACCATTTCACGGACGGCTGCGACGATGCGCGGCTGGTTGTGGCCAAGCGGGACGCACCACAGGCCGGCGGCGCCGTCGAGGATGCTGTTGCCATCGACATCTTTGTAATACATCCCTTCGGCGGAGACCAGCAGGCGCGGGTTGGCTTTGAAATCGCGGTTGTTCGTAAACGGCATCCAGAAGGACGACATGGAGGCAGGGCGGGCTTCGTTCATGGTGTCTCCAAAAAATTTGACAGCGGCCAAAAAAATTTACCAGTTGGCAAAATGATGATGCAATAATAGTCAGCAGACAAGCAGGGGCACAGATACACGGACCGCAATTGCGGCCAACCGTATTGGTAACATCATCTGTACAGTTTGATGGTCGGCTACATAACACAAGGGAGGAGCATGGCGCCGCACGAGGTGGACAATGAGTCGCCGGCATGGCCGCAACTGGCGATCGACCGCAGCAAGCGTGCCAGCCTGGTGGACCAGATCGTGGCTGCCATTGCGCGGATGGTGAACGGGCGCGAATTGCGGGTTGGCACCAAGATGCCGTCGGTACGGCAATTTGCAAAGTGTAATGGTGTCAGTACGTTCACCGTCGTTGAATCCTACGACCGCCTGCTCAATCTTGGCCTGTTGTCGTCGCGCCGGGGTTCCGGATTTTTCGTCAATCGCAATGACGCCGTGGCGCCGCAACAACCAGCGCTGCCGCCGGGCCCGACATCGATCGATGCGCTGGCGCCCGATCTGTACTCGGGCGTATCGGACGCGCTGCCGGTCGGCGCCGGCTGGCTGCCGCCCGAGTGGTACGGCGAAGCGACCATTCTGGACGCCGTGCGCGTTGCCATGAAAATCCCGGCCAGCCGGCTGCGCGGCTACGGCCATCCCCTCGGCTTTCCCACCTTGCGCCAGCACCTGGCCAGCACGCTGTCGGACGAACTCTTCGCCTGCGAACCCGACCAGGTTTTACTCACCCACGGTGCCACGCATGCCTTCGATCTGATCCTGCGCACGCTGACGAAACCGGGCGACACGGTGCTGGTGGAAGACCCCGGCTACAGCAATCTGTTGTCGCTGATCCGACATCACGGCTGCATCGCGGTCGGCATTCCGCGCGGCGAACACGGACTCGATTTCGACGCGCTGGTGCAGCAGGCGGCCAGCACCCATCCCAAGCTCATGTTCGTCAACACCGTGCTGCAAAATCCGCTTGGCACATCGCTGTCGCAGGCCCAGGCACATCGTTTATTAGGGGTCGCCGAGCAGTTCGATTTCTGGCTGGTCGAAGACGATATCTACCGCGAACTGGCCACGCGGGGCGACGCGTCGCTGGCCGCGATGGATGGCCTGCGCCGCGTCATTCGCGTCGGCAGTTTTTCGAAAACGCTGTCGCCGGTACTGCGGGTGGGCTCGATCTGCGCGTCGCATACGCTGATTCCGGAACTGCTGCGCATCAAAATGCTGGCGGGGCTGACGACGTCCGAAATCAATGAGCGCGCGGTGTACCACGCGATCTCGGCACGGCCGTATAAACGCATGATCGAGCGGCTGCTGGCCCAGCTGGAGCAAGGCCGCGAACGCACCATCGAACGCCTGGCGCAAGTCGGCATGGCGCCCATTGCACGCCCGCGCGGTGGCATGTTCGTCAGCGCCGGATGGCCGGACGCACCGACGCTTGAACACAACGGCCGGGTGATCGCCGACCAGGCTTTGCGTGCCAATATCCTGCTCGCCCCCAGCGAATTTTTCATGCTGCGCGCACCCGAATCGGTGTGGTTCCGTTTTAACGTCGCCTATGCCGCCGATACCCCGGCGCTATTGGCCTTTTTGACGTCGATGCGACGATGACAATGCCCGCACCCACGATCAGCAGCGCCCGCAAGCGCCGCGTCGCCAACCGCGACCGGCTCGAAGCGGCCATTGTCCTGGAAGCCGTACGTATTTTCGCCGAGTGCGGCTACGAAGGCGCGTCGGTGGCGGTGATCGCCGAGAACGCCGGACTGTCGAAACAAAATCTGATGTACTACTTTCCGACCAAGCAGCTGCTGTACGCGCGCGTGCTGGACGATGTGCTGGACGACTGGCTGGAGCGCATGGCAGGCCTGAACGATCCGGCACAGGAGCCAATCGATCTGCTGCGCGCCTACATCGGCGCCAAGCTGCTGTTCTCGCGCGAGCAGCCGTGGGCGTCGCGCGTGTACGCGATGGAAGTCATCGGAGGCGCCCAGTTCTACGGCGCCCAGATCCGGGCACGCGTGATCCCGCTGCTGCGGCGCGATATCGACACCTTCGAGCGCTGGATTGCCGAGGGCCGCATCGCGCCCGTCAACGCCACCCACCTGCTGTTCGCTATCTGGGCCATGACCCAGTCGTATGCCGATTTTTCCGCCCAGATGTCGCTGGTGCTCGACTGCGAACAGCTGACGCACATTCATTTCGAAGAGGCAGAGACGCTGATTGTGCGGATGGTATTAGCGGCGGTCGCGTTGCCAGCTTTAGCAAACGTCATCCCGGCGAAGGCCGGGACCCATACCCCTTAGACCGACATCATTCACCGATCGTCACGTTAAAGCGTCAAACAGCGAGAATATTGCTCGCTCAAGCGGACCATTCGACCCCTGTTTCGCGCCGTTCGTCGCACGCTGCTGGTATCGCGGACCCCGAATAACTACAGTAAAAACATCACCACTTCACTGGAGTCAATCATGAACAACTCGCTCGAATCCATGTCCGTCCTGCTCGACGATATCTGGCGCGCCCTGTGCCGCGCCGTGCGTTATGCATCGAATGCGATCGCCACCATGTCATGGCCGGCGCTGCTGATCACTGCGGTGCTGATGGCCTTTGCCATCTCGCTGGTGCCGCTGGCGCTGACGCTGTTCGTTCTGTTCATGCTGATCAAATTCGTCGTGGGCGGCTTCGTCATCAACAAGCGCCGCAACCGCGTGCAGCCGGTCGATGACGTCAAGGACTGACATGAACGAAAACCAGTGGCCACGCGTCCTCGACTTCATTCGTGACGCGTTAAAAGAAGCGTCCATCCTCTGGTGGCGCCTGGTCGACTGGCTGGCACTGGTTGAATGGCGCCGGCTGGCCACGATGTGGCTGCTGGCGATCGTTTTCATGGGCATCCTGAAAACACCCGAGCCGGCGTTATGGTTCGTGTTCATCTCGTTTGGCGTCAAGATTCTCGCGGGCGGCAAGCACAAGGCCGAAGTCGAAGCGCGCCAGGCCGGCGTCAAGGTCAACGTCGCCAACCTGGAAAAGCAGCTGGCGCAAGCCCAGATGGCCGCCCTGCAGGCGCAGGTCGAGCCGCACTTTTTGTTCAACACCCTGGCCCTGATTGGCCAGCTCATCGAAACCGATCCACCGGAAGCGGCGCGCGTGCACGCCCACCTGATCGACTACCTGCGCGCCACGCTGCCGCAATTGCGCGCCCGCGGCGGCGGCACCCTCGGCAAGCAGGCCGAGATGGCCCGCGCCTATCTGGCCATCATGCAGGCGCGGATGAAGGAGCGCCTGCAAGTGAAGTTTGTCGTCCCGACGTTCCTCGAAAGCGCGCCCTTCCCGCCGATGATGCTGCAAAGCCTGATTGAAAACGCCATCAAGCACGGGCTGGAGCCGAAGATCGCCGGCGGCACGATCGTTGTGCGCGCCCAGGTCGTCGAGGCCACGCTGCACGTCGACGTGTGCGACGACGGCATCGGCATCAACCTGCACGCACCGGATGGCGTCGGCCTGGCAAATATCCGCGAACGCCTGCAACTGCTGTACGGCGGCGCGGCCGAACTGGTCATCGAAGCGCCCATGACCGGCGGCTGCTGCGCATCGATCCGGCTGCCGTATTCGATGATGGAGACGAACCCATGACGCATCACGTCACTACCGCCCTGATTGCCGACGATGAAGCACCGATGCGCGACCAGTTGCGTGCGCGCCTGCATGCGGTGTGGCCGGCACTGGAGATCGTCGCGGAAGCCGCGAACGGCAACGACGCCGTGGCGCTGGCGCAGCAGCATGCGCCCGACATTGTCTTCCTCGACATCCGCATGCCCGGCATGACCGGCATCGACGCTGCGCGCCATTTGTACAGCCGCTGTCATATCGTGTTCGTCACGGCGTACGACCAGTACGCGCTGGACGCGTTCGAGCAGGGTGCGATGGATTATTTACTGAAGCCGGTCAGTGCTGAGCGCCTGGAGCGCACGTGCGAACGGCTGCGCACGCGCCTGGCAAAGCCGCCGCAGGACATCGGTGCGCAACTGGCGCAACTGGCACAGGCGATGCAGCAGGCCGCGGCACCGGCCAAGCCAAATTACCTGCGCTGGATCCAGGCGCAGGTGGGTGGCAACCTGCGCATGGTGAGTACGCGCGAAGTGCTGTTTTTCCAGTCGGATGAAAAGTACACGCGGGTGCAGACGGCGACAGCCGAACTGTTGATCCGCAAGACGCTGAAGGAGCTGGCCGACGAACTCGATCCGGATGAGTTCTGGCGCATTCACCGCTCGACGCTGGTGCGGGTCGATGCGATCGTGGAAGTGACAAAGGATATGCGCGGGCGCCACATGCTGCGCCTGCGCGGTCATAAGGAAGAACTGGAGATCAGCCGGAATCACACGCATTTGTTTCAGCAGATGTGAAGTGTCATGGATCCCCGCCTGCGCGGGGAAGACGTGTTTCTTTTGTTGACTAAAAAACCGTCATTCCCGCGCAGGCGGGAACCCATACCCCACGTGCACTATCAATGAAGGTCCCCGCCAACGAAGCCGTTGGGCAGCTGTTTCGCCGCCGTCGTCTCGAAAATATCACCCTTCAAATTGGTCAGCAGGACCGGCAGGTCGCTGCCTCCCAATTCCAGGATCACCTGGCGGCAGGCGCCGCACGGGGCGATCGGGCCATCGGTCTGGCCAATGACTGCCAGGCCGACGAAGTCCCCAGGCTTGTAGCCGTGTGCAATCGCGCTGAAAAACGCCGTCCGCTCCGCGCAGTTGCACAAGCCGTACGATGCATTCTCCACGTTACAGCCGCGGAAGATGCGGCCATCCTTGCACTCCAGTGCAGCGCCTACTTTAAATTTCGAATACGGCACGTAAGCCAGCTCGCGCGCAGCAGCGGCTTCTTCAATTAATTTTGCCTGGTTGTTCATGGGCGAATCGTCCTGTAGATCCTCGGTTCGGCAGCCGCTTTGGCAGCGCCGATCTGGTAGGCCTGCTGCACTTCGCGCACCGCCTGCTCGGCGCCCTCTTGCGTGCGCGCGTGCACCAGCGCCAGCGGCTGGCCGACGACAACGGCATCGCCCAGTTCCACCAGATCAGTCAGGCCAACGGCGAAGTCGATCGCGTCTTGCGGACGACGGCGACCGCCGCCCAGGCTGACCACGGCCAGACCCAGCGTACGGGCATCGACCGACGTGGCAAAGCCGGATTCCAGCGCTGGCGCCGGGATGATGATCGGTGCTGCTTCCAGATACGCATCGGGACGCTCGATCAAATCGGCCGGACCGCCGAGGGCGGCGACCATGCGGCTGAAACGCTCGGCCGCTTCGCCGGAATCGAGGCCCGCCTGCAGTTTGGCGCGTGCCTCGGTTTCATTCGCAGCCAGTTTGCCCAGCACCAGCATCTCGGCGCACAGCGCCATCGTGACTTCATGCAGGCGCGCCGGGCGCGATTTGCCGGTCAGGTAATCCATCGCCAAACGCACTTCCAGCGCGTTGCCGGCGACAGGCCCGAGCGACTCGTTCATGCCGGTCAAAATCGCCGACGTGCGCGTGCCGGCGCCGTTTCCCACGTCAACAATGCTCTGCGCCAGTTCGACCGATTTGTCGTACGTCGGCATGAATGCACCGCTGCCCACTTTGACGTCCATCACCAGCGCATCGAGGCCGGCCGACAGTTTTTTCGACAGGATGGAACCCGTGATCATGGCGACCGATTCCACCGTCGCGGTGGTATCGCGGATGCTGTAGAAACGCTTGTCCGACGGCGCCAGTTGCGCGGTCTGGCCGATGATGGCCACGCCGACATCTTTCACCACAGTGCGGAACAACTCCGGATCGGGCACGGTGCAGTAGCCGGGAATGGCGTCGAATTTATCGAGCGTGCCGCCGGTGTGGCCGAGGCCACGGCCGGAGATCATCGGCACGAAGCCGCCGCAGGCTGCAATCATTGGCCCGAGCATCAGCGAGACCACGTCGCCGACGCCGCCGGTCGAATGCTTGTCGACGATCGGCCCTGGCAGGTTCATGGATTTCCATTCCATGACCTGGCCGGAATCGCGCATTGCCAGCGTAAAGGCGACGCGTTCGTCCATGTTCATGTCGTTGAAATACACCGCCATCGCAAGGGCAGCAATCTGGCCTTCGGTGACGCTGTTGTCGGTGATGCCCTTGACGAAAAACTGGATTTCTTCAGCGCTCAATGCGCCACCATCGCGCTTTTTGCGGACGATTTCTTGGGGGAGGAACATGGTATGCCTGCTAAATAATGTAGATAGTTGCAGTTAAAACGTCATACCCGCGAAGGCGGGTACCCATAACCCGTCAAATGCATACGTAATGTTTGATCAGTGGTGCTATGGGTCCCGGCCTTCGCCGGGATGACGGTTTTGCGGGTAACGGTTATATTAAACGCCGTACGGAATCCAGACGTTCTTGACCTGGCTGGCGTGCTGCAGCACCGTGCGGCCGCACGCCTGTTTCGCATCGAACCAGTCGCGTCCCTTGGCACCGCCCACCCACGTGCGCTTCAGCGTTTCCGACGACAGGCGCTCGACTTCAGCGCAGCCTGCCGCCGAACCGTCGTGGCGCCACACCGCATCGATATCGCCGTGCGTCGCCAGTGTACGCGCCAGTTCATCGGCGCTGCCGGTGACGATGTTGACCACACCGCCCGGCAAATCGGACGTATCGAACACCTGGTACAGATCGATGGCCGACAGCGGGAAGGCCTCCGACGGCACTGCCACCACACGGTTGCCCAGCGCAATCGCCGGTGCCACCAGCGAAATAAAGCCCAGCAACGGCGCTTCGTTCGGACACACGATGCCAATCACGCCGACCGGCTCGTTCAGCGCCACGGTAATGCCGTGCATCGGCGGCTGGTGGGCGAGACCGTCGTACTTGTCGGCCCAGGCAGCGTAGTAGAACAGCCGTTCGATCGATGCCTGCACTTCGCGCTGCGGGTCTTTCGACCCTGTCATGGCGGCCAGGCGCGCGCTGAATTCGTCGGCGCGGATGGCCAGGTTTTCAGCGATGTAGTACAGCACCTGTGCGCGGTTGTGCGCGGTGGCACGGGTCCAGCCGGTGGCTTTATGCGCAGCTTCGACAGCGTTGCGGATATCCTTGCGGCTGCCCTCGCCCACGTCGGCCAAAAACGCACCGTTGGCGCCGTTGATCGCGCGGCTGTAGGCACCATCGGGGCGGGCCTGCTTGCCACCGATGTACATTTTTGCGGTGCGGTCGATCGCGAACGGGCTGTCTGCCGGAGCGGCTTTTGCAGCAGCCTTTTCGCTCATCAGCGGCGCACTTGGGCGGGCATCTTCCGACAACGGCGTCATGTACTCGTACATGCCTTCCTTGCCGCCTTCGCGGCCATAGCCGGATTCGCGGTAGCCGCCAAAACCGCAGGCTGCATCGAACTGGTTGGCGGTGTTGATCCACACGACGCCCGCCTTGATTTGCGGCGCCACGTCCAGCGCGAGGCTGATCGACTCGGACCACACGCAAGCGGCCAGGCCATACACGGTGTTGTTGGCCAGCTGGATCGCTTCGGCCGGCGTGCGGAAGCTCATGACGACCAGCACCGGGCCGAAGATTTCGGCCTGGGCCACGGCAGCCGAAGTGGATGCGCCGAGGATCAGCGTGGGCAGGTACCACGAACCTTCGTCCGGAATCGCGCACGACGGCTGCCATACTTCGCAGCCCTCGGTACGCGCGGCTTCCACCAGGCCGTGGATGCGCTGCTGCTGCACCGGGTCGACCAGTGCGCCGACGTCCATCGACTTGTCGAGCGGTGAGCCCACGCGCAGGTTTTCCATGCGTGCCTTGACCTTGGCGACGAAGCGTTCCTCGATCGATTCCTGCACCAGCAGGCGCGAACCGGCGCAGCAGACCTGCCCCTGGTTGAACCAGATCGAGTCGACCAGGCCTTCGACCGCAGCATCGAGGTCGGCATCGTCGAACACGATGAAGGGCGATTTGCCACCCAGCTCCAGCGACAGCTTTTTGCCGCTGCCAGCCGTGGCTTTACGGATGATGCGGCCCACTTCGGTCGAACCGGTGAAGGCCAGCTTGTCGATGCCGGCATGGTTGACGATCGCTTCGCCGACACGGCCATCGCCGGTGACGATGTTCACCACGCCACCAGGCACGCCCGCTTGCTGGCAAATTTCGGCAAACAGCAGCGCGGTCAGCGACGTGAATTCGGCAGGTTTGAAGACGACGGTATTACCAGCGGCGAGTGCCGGCGCGATTTTCCAGGCCAGCATCAGCAGCGGGAAATTCCACGGGACGATCTGCCCCACGACACCGACGGCGCGGTAGTCGGCAAATTCTTCCGACTGCAGCTGCGCCCAGCCAGCGTGGTGATAAAAATGGCGTGCGGCCAGCGGCAGATCGGCGTCGCGGGTTTCGCGAATGGTCTTGCCGTTGTCGAGCGTTTCAATGACAGCGAACAGGCGCGCGTGCTTTTGCAGCAGGCGTGCCAGCGCGTACAACACGCGTGCACGGCCATGGCCACCGAGGGCTACCCAGCCCGGCTGCGCGCGGCGCGCGGCCGCGACGGCGCGGTCGACATCGTCCGCAGTCGCCTGCGTAACCTGTGCCAGTTCGCGGCCATCGGCCGGGTTGTTCGACGCGAACGTCTCGGCACCGGCGGTCCATGCATTGTCGATGAACAGCCCGAAGGTACGGCCGTGCTGCTCCAGCCATGCCTGCGCTTCTTTGGTGCTTTCAGGTGCAGGGCCGTAGTCCATATTTTGCAAAATCTCGTTAATCGTTGGCATAGTGGCTGAATTCAAGGTTGCGCGTGACGGTGGTTGGCCGAGTAATTCCCGGTGACGTAATGTTCGAGCTGGCGTTCGATGTCGGTCAGCAGGCTCGAGGCGCCGATGCGGAACAGGTGCGGCTCCAGCCACTCATTACCCAGTTCTTCCTTCATCAACGTCAGGTACTGCAGCGCGCCCTTGGCCGAGCTGACGCCGCCGGCCGGCTTGAAGCCGATCTGGTAACCATAGCGCTCGTGGTATTCGCGGATGGTACGCACCATCGTCAGCGCGACGGGGATGGTGGCATTGACGCCTTCCTTGCCGGTCGAGGTTTTAATAAAATCTGAACCTGCCATCATGCAGACCCACGATGCCTTGGCCACGTTTTCCAGTGTGGTAAGGTCGCCAGTGGCGAGGATGGCTTTCACGTGAGCGTCGCCGCATGCAGCGCGGTAGGCCTTCATTTCGTCGTACAGCGCTTGCCAGTTGCCCGTCAGGACGTGCTGGCGCGTGATGACGATGTCGATCTCGGTGGCACCCGCAGCGACGGACAATTCGATCTCGCGCAGCTTGGTTTCCATGCTCGACAAACCGGCCGGGAACGCGGTCGATACGGCGGCAATCGGCAGACGACCCTTCAGTACGGCCACCGCCGGCGTGATCATCTCGTGGTACACGCACACCGCACCCGTGGTGAGGTCCGTCACGCCCAGCGCTTCCATCAGATCGGTGCGCAACGGGCGCATCGCCTTTTTGCACAGGCGCTCAACGCGGCCCGGGGTGTCGTCACCACCGAGCGTGGTCAGGTCGATGCACTGGATGGCTTTCACCAGCCACGCGGCCTGGTACTCTTTTTTGACGGTGCGGCGGTTCACCAGGCTGGCAGCGCGGCGGTCCGATGCGTTGCGGTTGACCTTGACCTGGTTGACCCAGCCGAGATCGAGGCCGACGGCCTCATTGCGTTTGAAGTTTTCGACAATGCTCATAACTGCGCAGTTCCGTGGGAGAGTGGTGAAACGCCAAGGTGCTTGGCCAGGGTGGCGCCGATGTCGGAAAACGTCTCGGCGATCGGCAGCGCGCGCGGCGCAATGCCGGGGCCGAAGAAGATCATCGGGATGTGTTCGCGCGTGTGGTCCGAACCCGGCCACGACGGGTCGCAGCCATGGTCGGCGGTGATGACGACCAGGTCGCCCTCTTTCAGCTTCGCCATGAACTCCGGCAGGCGCGCATCGATTTCATGCAGCGCGTTCGAGTAGCCGGCGACGTCGCGGCGGTGGCCGAACATCATGTCGAAATCGACGAAGTTGACGAACGTCAGCGACTTGTCACCGGCTTCTTCTTCCACCTTCAGCAGCGCGTCGAACAGCGCCATATTGTCGGCGCCTTTGACCATACGCGAGACGCCTTTGGTGGCGAAGATGTCGCTGATTTTTCCCAGCGCGATGACTTCGCCGCCTTCATCCTTGACGTGGTCCAGCAGCGTTTTCGATGGCGGCGGCACGGCGTAATCGTGGCGGTTGCTGGTGCGCTTGTAGTTACCGTTTTCGCCCGTGAACGGACGCGCAATCACACGCCCGATGTTGTAAGGCTTGACGAGTTCATACGCCGCTTCGCACACGGCGTACAGGCGCTCGAGGCCGAAGTGTTCTTCATGCGCGGCGATCTGCAGCACCGAATCGGCCGACGTGTAGATGATGACGCGGCCGGAAGCGACATGTTCGTCGCCGTGCAGGTTGATGATCTCGGTGCCGGACGCGTGGCAGTTGCCGAGCCAGCCCGCAACGCCGGTCTGGCGCTGCAGTTCGTCGGTCAGCTCCGCCGGGAACGAGGGCACGGTGCGCGGAAAATAACCCCAGTCGAACGTGACGGGCACGCCGGCGATTTCCCAGTGACCGCTCTGCGTATCCTTGCCGGTCGAGCGCTCGCGCGCGGCGCCGTATGCGCCTTCGAAGCCGTCGCGTTTGTCAAAGCCGGCAGCCCACTCGCCGGTCGCCAGGTGCGCTGCGGCGGCAAGACCCAAGCGCTCCAGGTTGGGCAGCTGCATCGGCTTGCCTTGTTCGGCAGCCCAGGCAGCGATGTGGCCAAAGGTGTTGGCGCCGACGTCGCCGTATTGGTCGGCATCGGGCGTGGCGCCCAGCCCGAACGAATCGAGCAGGAGGATGAAAGCACGGGACATGGCAGCCTCGATAAAAAGTTATTCGGCGCGGGGAGTTGCGGCGACGCGTTCCAGGAACGCCAGGATCAGCGTGACCAGGTCCTTCGCGCCAATTGCAGCGTATTTCAGGGTCTGGTCGTGCGACAGCGCGAATGGCGACATGCCCTCGGCCAGGTTGGTAATGACGGAGACGCCCGTTACCTTCAGGCCGCAATGACGGGCGGCGATCACTTCCGGCACCACCGACATGCCGACCGTGTCCGCACCCATTGTTTTAAACGCGCGGATTTCGGCCGGGGTTTCGAAGTTCGGACCCGGGCAGCTCAGGAACACGCCTTCGTGCAGCGTCACGCCGACATCGGCAGCAGTGGCCATCACCTGCGCGCGAATATCTGCATCGTAGGCGTTGGCCATGCTGAAGAAGCGCGGACCGAAACGGTCATCGTTCGGACCGACCATCGGCGTGCCTGGCAAACCGTTGATATGGTCGGAGATGGCCACCAGGCTGCCGGCGTCGGCATCGGCGCGCAGGGAACCAGCGGCATTCGTCACGAACAGCATTTCGCAGCCGAGCAGCTTCATGGTGCGCACGGCGGACGTCATGACACTGGTGCCGTAGCCTTCGTAAAAGTGACCACGGCCTTTCATGCAGACCACTTCCACGCCGGCCAGCGTACCCATGACCAGTTCGCCGGCGTGACCGTGCACGGTGCTGATCGGGAAGCCCGGCAACTGGTCGAAACCGATCATGATGGCATCCTGCATCTGCTCGGCCAATACGCCCAGGCCGGAGCCCAGGATCATGGCGATGCGCGGCGTAAAACCAGGTTTGCGGGCACGGATGACGTCAACTGCTTCGAATGGGGTGTTGCTGGACAAACTGGACATGGAGTTTCCTCAGATGGGGTGGTGGCGTATTGGCGCATCGGCCAGGAGCAGGCGAAAAACACCTGTCGGCGCACCGCAGCGAGGTGCGGCAGCAATGGGCAATCCAATATTATAACTATGCATGAATCGCTATATGGTGGGAAAATACCATTTTTCTTCTCGATTTATATGAACATCATATAAATGTGCGCTAAGATTATTCGGAAGCTCATCGCAATTTGACCACTTATAAACAATTGTCTAGGATTATAAACATTTGTTTATATCGAGATTGCCTTCCTTGCCAGACACCCCCAAAAAAGAGCAGCTTTACGGACTCATCCGCGACAACCCGTATATTGCCCAGCAAGACCTGGCGGATGCGCTCGGCTTGTCGCGCTCGGCCGTGGCCGGCCACATTGCCACGCTGATCCGCGAACGGCGCCTGCTCGGCCGCGCGTATGTATTGGCGGACCGGCGTCCCATCGTCTGTATCGGCGCCGCCAACCTCGACCGCAAGCTGCGCTCGCTGGCGCCCCTTCAGATGGGGACATCGAACCCGGCCAGTGCCGATGAATCGTTCGGCGGCGTGGGCCGCAATATCGCCGAGAACCTCGCGCGCCTCGGTGCCCCGGTGGCATTGATGACGGCCGTGGGCGGCGACGCGGCAGGCGCGGCCCTCCTCGCCCATGCGGCCAGCCTCGGCATCGATACCGGCGCCACGTTGAAACTGCCGGACGCCTGCAGCGGCACCTACACCGCGGTGCTCGACGGCGGCGGCAACATGCTGGTCGCGCTGGCCGACATGGGCTTGTACGACGCGCTGACGCCGGCCTGGCTCGCCACCGGCAACACGCTGCGCGCCCAGGCCGCGATGGTGATAGCCGACCTGAACCTGCCACTGGACACCATCGCTGCGCTGATCGATGCGGCCGCGCGCGCGCTGGTGCCGCCGGTGCCGCTGGTGATCGTCGCCGTCTCGGTGCCGAAGATGGCGCGCCTGCCGCAAGTGTTGACTGGCGTGCGCCTGCTCATCCTCAACGAAGGCGAACTGGCTGCGCGCGTCCAGCGTGAACTGAATACCGACGCCGATTTCGCTTCCGCCTGCCGCGCCGTGCAGGACCAGGGCGCCCGCGACGTCGTCGTCACGCTTGGCGCGCGCGGTGTGTTTTACACCAGCCCGGGTGGCATCGTCCACTTGCCCGCATCCGCCGCGGAACCTGTCGACGTCACCGGCGCGGGCGACGCCTTCGCTGCCGCCGTCTGCTTTACGCTGCACGCCGGTGGCGACCTGGCACTGGCCTGCCAGCGCGGCCTGGCATTGTCGCGGATGACGCTGGCCTGCAAGGAAACCGTCTGCCCCACCTTATCGCCGGATACATTCAACACCCCTCTTTTACAGGACTGACCCATGGACCGCTTCCTCTTGTTTTCCGCCGAAGTACTGGCCGCCCGCGCCGCCGGCATGCCGATCGTTGCACTCGAATCGACCATCATCTCGCACGGCATGCCCTACCCGCAAAACGTCGAGATGGCGCGCGGTGTCGAGCAGTTGATCCGCGACGCCGGCGCCGTGCCGGCCACGATCGCCATCATCGACGGCAAGATCTGCATCGGTTTATCGAACGAGCAGCTGGAACTGCTGGGCACGTCCCCAGACGCCATGAAAGTCAGCCGGCGCGACCTGCCTTACGTGCTGGCCCAGCAAAAACTCGGCGCCACCACCGTGGCCGCCACCATGATCTGCGCGCAGCTGGCCGGCATCCAGGTGTTCGTTACCGGCGGCATCGGCGGCGTGCACCGTGGCGCCGAAACCAGTTTCGACATCTCGGCAGATTTGCAGGAACTGGCGCGTACCAGCGTGGCGGTGGTCTGCGCCGGCGTGAAATCGATCCTCGACATCGGTTTGACGCTGGAATACCTCGAGACCCACGGCGTGCCGGTAATCAGCGTCGGCCAGCCCGGCTTCCCGGCATTTTTTACCCGCGACAGCGGTTTTAACGCTGACTTCCAGCTCGATACTGCCGAGCAGCAGGCACATTTCCTGCAAACCAAATGGCGCCTCGGCCTGGCCGGCGGGGTCGTCGTCAGCAATCCGGTCCCAGGCGAGTTTGCGATGGACAAGGCCGAGATCGACGCCATCACCAACCAGGCGTTGCAGGAAGCCGACCAACAGGGCGTCACCGGCAAGAAAGTCACGCCATTCCTGCTCGGCCGCATCAAGCAGCTGACCGAGGGCCGCAGCCTGGCGACAAATATCGCGCTGGTGCGCCACAACGCCATCGTGGGCGCGCAACTGGCCATGGCCCTGACCGCGCTGTCAGCCTCCACCACCATATAAGAAGAGCCCATGTCGATCGACCTGAAACAACTCAAGTACTTTCTCGCGGTGGCCGAAGAAAAAAGTTTCAGCCGCGCCGCCGAACGCCTGCACATTTCGCAGCCGCCACTCAGCCAGCAAATCATGAAGCTCGAAAGCGAACTGGGCGTGCGCCTGTTTGCGCGTACCACGCGGACGTTCGAGCTGACCGTAGCCGGCCGTGCGCTGATGGTCGAGGCCACCGACATGCTGGCGAAAATGCGCATGACGATCGACACCATCCGCCAGATCGACCGCGGCGAAGTCGGGCGCCTGCGCGTCGGCATCGTCGGGTCGGCCATGTGGGGGCCCATTCCGCGCCTGCTGGAACAGTTCCAGACCCAATTCCCGCGTGTCTCGTGGACCATCCATGAGCTCGGTCCGAACGACCAGTACGAAGCGCTGCTGGCGCGCCAGATCGATGTGGGCTTCTGGCGCGAACCGGGCAGCGACGCGGAACAACTGAAACATGACAAGCTGCGTCAGGAACTGTGTTTTCGGGAAAGCGTCAGCGTGGCCGTCAACGAGCACCACCCGCTGGCCAAGCGGCCGCATATCGAGCTGATCGATCTGGCCGGCGAGCCCATGCTGACACTGATCCTGGCCAATGCGACGTTTACCCGCTACCTGGTGCAGTGCTGCATCGAAGCCGGTTTTCAACCAGCCATCTACCAGGAAGCCACGGAGCCGCAAACGCTGCTGGCGATGGTGGGCGCCGGCCTCGGCGTGGCAATCATGCCGGAAACCACAGGGCGCGTCGGCTGGCCCGGCGTGGTGTTTGTGCCCGTTAAAACCAACCCGCCGTCGGCCAACCTGCTGATCACCTACCCGGCCCAGGACGATGCGCCGGTAGTCCGCGCATTCCTGAACATCGTCACGCCACCGGTAGCGCAGGATTAGCGGCATAAAAACAACCGTCCGGCTTGAAAATTCTCAACGGCCCACACCTTAGATATCTTTCCAAAATGCAAGATGTTACGCTGTGACTTCTTGTGTCTGGCGTGAGGTTACCGTGGCAGTGGTCCTGGGATTTGTAATCGTATTAGCTGCCATTTTTGGCGGCTACATGTTGGAGGGCGGCTTTCTCGGCCCCCTGCTCCAGCCCTACGAATTGTTGATGATTGCCGGCGGCGGCCTGGGCGCCTTTGTCATTTCCAACGACCGTAAATCGATGAAGGCGACCCTTCAGGCCATTCCCACGCTGTTTGCCGGTTCGCAGCAAACCAGCGCGCTTTATCTCGATTTGCTCTCGCTGATGTTCGACATCCTGACCAAGGTTCGCAAAGAAGGACTGATGTCGCTGGAACCCGACATCGACGCGCCGTACCAGAGTGGCCTGTTTTCAAAGTATCCGCTGATCCTGGCGGACGGCCACCTGACCGAATTCATCACCGACTATTTCCGCCTGCTGGTCTCCGGAAATATGGACCCGTTCCAAATCGAAAACCTGATGGACAACGAGATCGAAGTGCACCATCAGGACGGCCACCTGGCAATCCACGCCCTGCATAAAGTTGCCGATGGCTTGCCGGCATTCGGCATTATCGCGGCCGTGATGGGCGTGGTGCATACGATGGCGTCGGTGGGCTTGCCGCCGTCAGAACTGGGACACCTGATCGCGTCGGCGCTGGTCGGCACCTTTCTCGGCATCTTGCTGGCGTATGGCCTGTTCACGCCGGTGGCCTCGCTGCTGGAGCGCAAGCTGCAGGAGTCGACCAAAGTTTATCAGTGCGTGAAAGTCATCATCATTGCCAGCCTGAACAGCTACGCGCCGATGCTGGCGGTAGAGTTCGGCAGGAAGGTGGTCTCGGCCAGCGAACGGCCGTCGTTTGCCGAACTGGAAGAGCACTGCCGCCTGTTGAAGAAGCGCTGAGCCGGCAGGCGGCTACGCCTCTTCCAGCTGATTGTTGGGGGCGGCTGCGGGCGTTTTCTTCGGACGCCCGCCCGCTTTGCCATTTTCGCGCGCAGCAGCGGCTTTTGCCGAGGTTGCAGCTTTGCCGCCGGCCCTGCCGTTCTCGGCTGCCATCCAGCGCTTGGTGCCCAGCAGTCCCTCAATCAGGGCCGGCACATAAATATCTGCATCGATCTTGGGGAAATGCACGCCGAGGCCCGATGGCGAGATCTCGATAACGTCGAGGTCGGCTGGTTTTGCTTCCTCGAAGCCCTGCGCCAGATGCGGCGCAAATGCCAGGTCCAGGCCGGTATCGAGCGTGATGACGATGCGGGCGATGCGGCGGTCGTAACGCGCGGCCACGACTGCCGGGAAGGCAGCTTTTTTCGCGGCACCGCGCCGCGTCGCAGCTTCAATAATGTCGTTGTCAATCAGGTCCATGATATTCACTCCATTTCCTGCAAAGTAGTCGAAGATTTTTGCCAAGTTCTTCCGCAATATTGTTCAGAACCTTGTTTGAAAATCCGTAGTTTTCACGTAGCTCGGGCGGCCCGGTCGGGCAATGCAACCTGAAAACAGCTTCACAGCCATTGCCGGTGACATGCACATGGGCCGGACGATGATCGTTCAGATAAATGAAGATTCGCAATCCATGAAAATTCAGAACAGTAGGCATAGTATCATAAACCCAAACTGCTTGGGTTAAATATTTAGAAGATGGATCCAGAGTGTGCAGTCTCTGCGCGAACTGGAACTTGACGTACCTGCCACACTCGCTGTCAAAAATATTACGACCGTTGTTTTGACTACAAAATATCGGATGATCGTGCTTTTTCCGAGGTTGTTACAGGATTGTAAGTACTCTTGACACCCCTTGTTCAGTAACGATATCGTCTGAAAAATTGCCTATTGGAAATTATCTATTCACTTCTTTTGGTAGGCGATCCGGCTAACTCGTTCAAAGGCATCCCGTGACAACCTTTCTGACCACCCCCAATATTTTGCTGGCACAGCGCCGCCATCTGCTGCGCGCTGTGCCACTGGCCGTCGTGCTGATGCTTGTCGCGTGTGGCGGCGGGGGCGGGGGCGAATCCGCAGCCACGACACCTCCCACGGCAGTGACGACGCCGCCGACGACGACGACGCCGGCACCACCAGCAACCCCGGCAACGGGAACCGATACAACGCCCACCGTCAGCCTGGGTCAGGTTGGCGTGGTGGTGGTGCCGACCGGCGCCAGCTCGTCGGCCCTTGAAAATGCTGCCAACGGCCCGGCACTGGCGTTCGACGGCAAGCTGACCACGCGTTGGTCGAGTGCCTTGGATGATGCCGCCTGGATCCAGTTCGACTTCGGCGTCAAGACGCAGGTCGGCTACCTCAAGCTGGTGTGGGAAAATTCATACGGCAAGCAATACAATTTGCAGGTGTCGGACGATGGCACGACGTATGCGACAGTGCGCACCGTCACGGCCGGAACCGGCGGCACCGAAGAGTTTTTCAACCTCAACATCAACGCCCGCTATGTCCGCATGCAAGGCGTGCAGCGCGCCACGCAATACGGCTACTCGCTGTACGAAATCGCATTCAAGACGCCTGGCATCGATAACACGCTGTCGACCGCGACCACGACCGCTGTCAAGTTTCCGGCCGATGGCACCGCCATGGCGCCTTTGCCGGCTGCAGCCACGCCGCTCGAATCGATACAGTTCACACTTGCCGACGGCACCTTGGTAACGCGTTTCGGCGCGCGCGGGCTGGCCCGCCACGGCCGCGAGCGCGGCGAGGAATGGAATGAGATCGGTTACGGGCTGAACGAGACGATCGACGTCGTCACCGGCATGCCGGTAGACAAGGGGCCGGGCAATTACCTGACGTTTGTCGCCAATTATTTCAAGAACCGCAGCTGGGGCGTCGAAATCATCGACAACAGCCGCGTGGCCGGCGTTACCAGGCCGACGCTGACCGTCAATCAGTACACCACAGTCGACTTTTTAAAAGGTGGCATCGCATTCTTCCGCGCCATCGACCGGCCGGGCGTCACCGGCTATGGCTGGATGGCGCCGGGGCAACTGGTCGATGACAATATCGCGATCTGCAAGCCGACCCCCTACCCGGCCAACAATGTGCTGACCAACGCCAACGGCATCAACGGCGGCTGCACCATCCAGGTCAAAAACTATCCGGGCATGACCGCGCTCGACGCCAACGGTTTCCCGAATGGCGTCAACATTCCGGCGCGGCCACTGGTGAGCGGTGACATCATCGAAGTATCGCCGTCAATGTTTTCCACCGTCGCCTCGATGGCGGGCGTGGGCGACACCGGCGGCATCCGCTACTACTCGCAAGAATGGATTTACGTGGTCGGCGCCGGCCTGAAACCCTGGTACGGCGTGCTGCCACGGCTGAACTCGGTGCCGCTGCCGGCCGAGACCTTGTCCGGCGGCGAGGGTTCGGTGTCTTATAACTATTCGGACAACGCCCTCTTCATGTTCCAGCAGCCGCACAACAATATTGGCATGCAGAACATGCAGCGTTTCGTCGAAGGACGCCGCCTGGCCCACACCAATTTCACGACCGGCGACCATAACGAGCCTGGCAATGACCGGTACGACGCCGGTGTCGGCTTGCAGAACGGCCGCTTCAATCAGTCGGCCTGCATCGGCTGTCACATCGGCAATGGCCGCAGCCCGGCACCCACCGCGCTGAACCAGAAGCTCGACGCGATGTCGGTGCACGTCGCCGCCCTTAACGCTGCCAGCCAGCAGGTAGCACATCCGCAATATGGCGTGTCGGTCCAGATGAATGCCCTGTCGGCAACCGGCGTGCCGCAGAACTGGGGCCAGACGGTGCGGGTGGGCAGTTTTGACACGCGTACGGTCACGCTGGCCGATGGGGTTACTGCCGAGCTGCGCAAAGCCAACCTGGCGTTCGAAGGCCCGGTGCCGGACGTCTATTCGCTGCGTGCGGCCCAGCCGATGATCGGTGCCGGCCTGCTCGAAGCGGTGGCGGAATCCGACATCCTCGCGCGCGTGCGCACGACGGCCGACACTGACGGCGTGAAAGGTACAGCCAACTACGTGTTCGATCCGGAAACCGGCGCCGTACGGCTGGGCCGCTTCGGCTGGAAAGCCTCGAAAGCCACCTTGCGCCACCAGGCAGCATCGGCGCTGCTGCAGGATATGTCGGTCACGTCGCCAGTTTATCCAAACCGCAGCTGTCTCACCGACCCGGCCAATTGCAGTACCGCCGCAGCCCAGAAAGGCTTGTCGGAAACCGACTTGCAAGCCATATCACGCTGGCTCGCACTGGTCGCCGTGCCGGCCCAGCGCAGCCTGGCAAGCGGCTTCCCGAAAGGCGTGGCCCCGATCACCGAACTGGATGTCAACCCGGCCCAGGTGGCAGCAGGTGCCACCTTGTTCAAGGGCATGCGCTGCGTGGCATGCCACACGGCGGAAATGAAGACGGGCTCCGGTCATCTGTTTGCCGAATTGCGCAACCAGACCATCCGCCCTTACACCGACCTGCTGCTGCACGACATGGGCCCCGGCCTGGCCGACAAGCTGGTCGAAGGACAAGCGACAGGCGCGATGTGGCGCACCGCTCCGCTGTGGGGCATCGGCTATACCGGGAAAGTCATCGGCGACAGTAGCAAAGCAGGCTACCTGCACGACGGACGCGCGCGCAACCTGACCGAAGCCATTTTGTGGCACGGCGGCGAAGCCGATGTGGCACGCCAGCGCTTCGAGAAACTGTCGAAAGCCGATCGCGACAGCCTGCTGGGCTTTTTGAAGTCGCTGTAACCATGCGTTCAACTACACCAGATCGACGGCCGGTCCTGCCAGCCGGCAAATCATCGTGCGCCTGGCGCTGCTGTTTTGCACGGCGCCGGTCGATATCAGAGCCAACCCGGGGTCAGGTCTGCCATTCGTACACAAGCTCTGCAATCACGCTCCGACTGCACCTTTCATGCGTCGTTCAGGACGACCGAATTCTGCCATAAGGCTGAGGTCGTGTCGGAATGGCAGACCTGACCCCGGGTTAGTCAATGCGTGGCGCCTTCCACCGCAGTGCTCTCACCGCCCCCATGCACTGCCACTTCCACCGCCGCCCGCAGGCCATCGATGATCTGGTCGAGCGCCATCGCTGGCACGCCCGGCTGGTCTGCCACCTGCTCCGGCAAATACGGCACGTGGATGAACCCGGCCTGCAACGGCAGCGCGTGCGTAAAATGCATCAGCCCATAAAACACATGATTGCAGACGAACGTGCCCGCCGTCTGCGACACGCTGGCGTTGATACCGCGCTGGCGGATGGCCTGCACCATCGCCTTGATGGGCAGCGTTGCAAAATACGCCGCCGGGCCACTGCTGACGATGGTGGCGTCGCGCGGCTGCCAGCCGTCGTTGTCGGTAATCGGCGCGTCGTCGATATTGATGGCGATGCGCTCGACCGTGATGTCGGCCCGCCCTCCCGCCTGCCCGACCGCCATGACGACATCCGGACGGGTTTCCTCAATGGCGTCGAGCAACAGCCGCGTCGACAGGCCGAATACACATGGCAGCTGGCAGGTGACGACGCGAAAACCATCACCCTCCCATCGATCGAGCGCGCGCACCGCTTCCCAGGCCGGGTTGATGGTGGCGCCATTGAATGGCTCGAAGCCGGTGAGGAGTACGGTTTTCATCGTCATTGATACATCAGTAAATAGAGCAGGAAAATATTTGCCACCAGCAGCGGCAGCGCGGTGGGAATTTGCGCCTTGATGACAGCGTTGCGGTCGGGCAGTTCCAGCAACGCGGCCGGGACGATATTGAAGTTGGCGGCCATCGGTGTCATCAGCGTGCCACAGTATGCGCTGAACATGCCGATCGCCGCCATCAGCGCCGGATTGGCGTGGTACTGGTGCACCAGCACCGGGATGCCCACGCCGCCCACCATGACCGGAAACGCCGCGAAGCCATTGCCCATCACAATGGTCAACAGCGCCATGCCGATGCAGTACACGGCGACCGCGATAAAGCGCGAATCCATGTGGACGTACGCGGTGACCACGTGCGCGACAGCCCTGCCCACGCCCGCCTCGACAAACAGCAGGCCCAGCACGGCCAGCATGTGCGGCAGCACCAGCGCCCAGCCGATGGCGTCGATCAGGCGCCGCGCCTCGCGCACGCCCTGCAGCGGCGAAGCGCGCGTCTGCCAGCACGCCACCGCCAAAGACACCGTGGCCGCGCAGCCGAGGCTGACCAGCGTCAGGTTTTTTGGGTCGAGCAGGAAGCGCGCATCGATTTTCACATTTTTGAGCAGGGTCGAACAGAGGATGGTGATGAATGGAATGATCAGCGCCGGCAACAGCAGCCAGTGGCCCAGCCTGCGTGCACTGGCCGCACGCACCTCGCTCGGCAGCGTCTGGTGGCCACCCGCGCGCACGCCGCCAAAACCTGCGATCAGCGCCATCGCTGCCATCATGCAGCCAGCGGCCACTGGCGGCATGCTTTCGCCGACGAGATAGAGCGCTGCGTACAGCGCCCAGAACAGCGCGGTCGACCAGCGCCGCGGGTTACGCGGGTCGGTCGCCGCCATCACGGCCACGGCAGCCAGCAGCAGGCCGATCAGAAAATAAAAGACATCGACAGCGACGATCATGCGCTGCCATCCCGACGAATGGCGTCATCGAGCCGATGCAGGCGCCAGGCATGGATGATGAACGCCGTGATGGCGGTCGGGATGCCCCACAGCGCCATGTGCAGGGGATCGACGTCGATGCCCTCGGCGCGCAGAATGGTTTGCATCAGCAGGATGGCGCCAAACGCGACAAAAATGTCTTCGCCGAAAAACAGGCCGACATTGTCGGTGGCCGCAGCCATGGCACGGATGCGGTAGCGCATCAGATCGGACAGCGCCGGGTAGCGCGCTTCTGCGGCGCCTTCTGCCATCGGGGCGACCAATGGCCGCACCATCGACGCCTGGCCACCGAGGCTGGTCAAGCCCAGCGCGGCGGTGCCCTCGCGGATGAACAGATACGCGATCAGCAGGCGCCCGGTGGTGGCCGCGGCGATGCGCGCCACGCTGGCCTGCGCGTATTCCCGCAAGCCGAACCGTTCCAATAGACCGATCGCGGCCAGCGGCAACAGATAGATCAGCGGCAGGTTGCGGGTTTTGATGAATGCCGTACCGAGCGCGACCAGCAAGTGTTCGACGTCCATGGCAGCGGCCAGGCCCGTGACACCGCAGGCGGCCACCACGACCAGTACCGGATGGGCGCGCAGCAGGAAGCCGGCGACAATGACCGCGACACCGAGCAGCGGCCACAAATTCACAGCATTCGACATGGGGACTCCGGCAATGTTGGCCGGAGAATATTACATGACAGACACAGTTATGAGGGCGAGAAACTGGTCTGCGGCGCCACAGCGCGGGCTTCTTCGTCAGCGTCGGGCAGCGCTACCGCACCGTCGCCCGGTCGCACTTGCTTTTCGGCCAGGTCGCCGACGACAGTATTCCACTTGCGTACCTGGAACGACTTCACGAGACCGTTGATGACGTAAGGATCGGTCGCGGCAAACAGCAGCACCGGCTCGGGGCTTGTGCAATTGAACAGCAGCACTGCGCGGTCGGCCGGTTCGTCAAGCGCACCGGCCAGCACCAGTTCGCCGCATTGTTGCGCACTCCAGGCGCGGCGCAGATGCTCATCGCGAAATTCGCCGCGGCGATCCAGGTAGTCGGGCGCTAATTCATAGGTAAGCAGATAATGCACGGGCGTCTCCACAATGGCCGGCTGGGTGCCGGACCTTCACAGTAGTGTAACGGACACCCGCCGCAGATGGCGCGCCCGCTGTCGTTGTATGAAAGCCACGACTTTTTTTCATACGCCTGTCGGTCACGCAGCGACGTCACCAAATCTTTTTCGATGCTTTGGCTCAACAGGAATAAACTACGAGCATGGATAACACGAAAAAAGTGGCAGGCGTGGCGGGATTGGTCAGCATGGTGTGGCTGGGCCTCAGCGCGGCAATGGCGGCAAATCAGCGCAGGCTGATTTTTAATCCGACCATCAAACGCGAAGTCGATCACCCGCGCAGTTCCGGCCACCGCACGCGGTCAGTGGTGATTCGCGCCGCCGATGGCACGCGTCTGTCCGGCTGGCTGATGACGCCGCAGGTGCCAAGCCCGCATCCGGGCATTATTTATTTCGGCGGCCGTTCCGAAGAGGTTTCGTGGGTCGCGCGCGACGCCGGCAAACTGTTCCCGGACATGACGGTGCTGGCAATGAATTACCGTGGCTACGGCAACTCGCACGGCGATCCCGACGAGCTGCTGATGGTCGACGATGGCCGCCTGCTGTACGACTGGCTGGCCGCGCGCAGCCACGTCGACGCGAAGCGTATCGGCGTTGTCGGGCGCAGCCTGGGTTCGGGCGTGGCGGTGCAGGTAGCGATGCAACGCCCGGCCAATGCAGTGGTGCTGATTACGCCGTACGACTCGATTCTGGCCATCGCCAAGCGCAAATTTCGCGCCATGCCGATCGAAACCATTTTGCGCCACCGCTTCGAGTCGATCAAATACGCGCCGTCGCTGATGGCGCCGACGTTCGTGCTGCGTGCAGCGGTCGACGACATCGTGCCGCACTCGCATACCGATTTGCTGGTGCAAAAGCTGGGCGGCCTGGTTGCCGACGAAGTGGTGCCGGGATCGGACCACATGAATATCCCGTACCTCGCAGCAACGCAGGACCGGGTAGCGAGTTTTTTGAGTGCGCAGTTCAACCAGATATTGATGGAAGCGTAACCTCCACGCCAACCTTGTTATTTATATCTCAAAGCACTCAATCCCTAATCAAAATCGTATTTGTCAGTCATAATCGCGTCCTGCATAGTCATCGTGCTGTCACTGTCTGCTTGTTCTTTCAGCATGACAAATCCCGGCTGCGTTCCCAAAGCTGGTGCCGTGGCGGGTACAATATCGAAATTCCAGGAGCCAATTCATGAATCTCAAGCAACTTAGCAGGACGATCGCTGCGCTGTGTGTTACCGGTGCAGTCGTGTCGACAGCGGCAGCGGCCCCGATTGCCGCGCCGAAGCTGGGCATCATCTACGACGCCGGCGGGAAGTTCGACAAATCGTTCAACCAGTCTGCGTCCGAAGGCGCCATGCGCTTCAAGAAAGAGACGAATATCTCGTACATCGAAGCGCAGGCCAGCAGCGATACGCAAGCCGAGCAGGTCATGCGCGGCCTGGCCCGCAAAAAGCTTGACCTGATCGCGGCCATCGGTTTCTCGCAAACCCAGGCCGTGCAAAAAGTTGCAAAAGAATTCCCGAATGTCCGCTTCGTCATCATCGACAGCGTGGCGCAGGGCCCGAACATCAATTCCGTGATGTTCCGGGAAGAAGAAGGTTCGTACCTGGTGGGCCTGGCCGCGTCGATCGCGTCCAAATCCAAAAAAGTCGGCTTTGTCGGCGGCATGGATATTCCGCTGATCCGCGCCTTTGCCTGCGGTTACGCGCAGGGCGCGAAAGCCGGCAACCCAAAAGTCGATGTCATCCAGAACATGGTCGGCACCACCAGCGCAGCCTGGAACGATCCGGCCAAGGGTGGCGAACTGGCGCGTGCACAATTCGACCGCGGCGTCGACGTGGTGTATGCGGTGGCCGGTGGTTCGGGCATGGGCACACTGCAAACCGCCAAGGAAAAAGGCAAGCTGGCGATCGGCGTCGATTCGAACCAGAACTATCTGTATCCGGGCACCATGCTGACCTCGATGGTCAAGCACGTCGATATCGCTATTTACGACGCCTTCAGCCAAGTCAAGAACGGCACGTGGAAACCGGGCCTGGCCTACAAAGGCATCAAGGAAGGCGGCGTCGATTGGGTCATCGACAAAAATAACCGTGCAGTCGTCACCCCCGACATGGAAAAGCGTGTGAACGCCGCCCGTGCCGATATCGTCAGCGGCAAGGTGAAAGTCATCGACTACCGCGCGGCCGGCAGCTGCCCGGTGTAAGCCACACACTATTTAGTGAGTTAACAAAAGCGCGCCGCGCCGGGGAGACCGGCCCGGCGCGCTTTTGAGTGTATTGCTCCCCCAAGAATTTGAACTTACAACGTCCAACTATTACGCTATGCAGCCAGCCGTAGAATTTCGCAATATTAGCAAGGCCTTCGGGGCCGTGCAGGCGAACGCCGACGTCAGCTTTACCATCGACCAGGGCGCAATCCATGGTGTGATCGGTGAAAACGGCGCCGGCAAGTCGACTTTGATGAGCATCCTGTACGGTTACTACCGCGCCGACAGCGGCCAGTTACTGATCGACGGGCAAGCCCGCACCATCCGCACCAGCCAGGAAGCCATTGCGCTCGGCATCGGCATGGTCCACCAGCACTTCATGCTGGTGGAAAACATGACGGTGCTCGACAACGTCATGCTGGGCAGCGAAGGCAGTTTCAGGCTGGCCGCGCAGCGCACGCAGGTGGAAGCAACATTGCGCGAAATTTGCGCGCGTTACCGCCTTGATGTCGACCCGCTCGCCACCGTGCACGATTTGTCGGTGGGCGCCCAGCAGCGCGTTGAAATCCTGAAGCAGATTTACCGCAGCGCGAACATCCTGATCCTCGATGAGCCAACCGCCGTGCTGACCGCGCAGGAAACCGCGTCGCTGTTTGAAATCTTGCGCCTGTTCAAGGCGCAGGGCAAAACCATCATCCTGATTACCCACAAACTGGGCGAGATCATGGAAATTACCGACCAGGTGACGGTGATGCGTGCCGGTCGCGTGGTGGGTGCAGTCGATACCGTGTCGACGTCGAAGGAACAACTTGCCAACATGATGGTCGGCCGTCCGATCCAGAGCGAATTGCCGCGCGCACCATTCAAGCCGGGCGCAGCAGTATTGGACGTCAAGGGCCTCAATCTGACCGACGCGCAAGGCGTGAAACTGCTTGACGACGTCAACTTTACCTTGCGCGCCGGCGAGATTGTGGCGATAGCCGGCGTATCGGGCAATGGCCAGAGCCAGCTGATGGAAATTCTGTCGGGCATGCGCCTGCCGACATCGGGCCAGATCGATTTTCTCGGCCAGCAACTGCCGTACGCCAGGCGTTCGCATGCCGATGGCCTGCCGGCCACGTACCGCAAACTGGGCATCGGCCATGTGCCGGAGGACCGCCTGCGCGACGGCGTCATCAAGGATTTCTCGGTGATGCAGAACACGGTATTTGGCTACCAGGACCGTGTGAAAAATCGCTGGGGGCTGTTCGATTTCAAGGCGATCGCCCAGCGCTGCGGCCACCTGCTGCAAGCGTTCGATGTGCGTCCGGCCAACCCGGATTTGCGCATCGGCTTGCTGTCGGGCGGCAACCAGCAAAAGGTGGTGATTGCGCGCGAAGTATCGGCGCAACCGAAGCTGATGCTGGTGGGACAGCCGACGCGCGGCGT
This sequence comes from Pseudomonadota bacterium, assembly GCA_030853745.1. Classification (GTDB taxonomy): domain Bacteria; phylum Pseudomonadota; class Gammaproteobacteria; order Burkholderiales; family Burkholderiaceae_D; genus JALYUM01. Next base: position 32,122 of record JALYUM010000028.1, read on the forward strand.
CGACATCGGCACCATCGAAGCGATCCACACCCAACTGATGCGCCTGCGTGACGAGGGTGTGGCAATTTTGCTGGTGTCGGTCGAACTGGAAGAAGTGCGCGCGCTGGCCGACCGCATCGTGGTGATGTCGGGTGGGCGCATTACCGGCGAGCTGAACATTGAAGAATTCGACACCACCCGCATCGGCTTGCTGATGGGCGGGATGCACAAATCATGAAAAAGACTGAACTTCCCCGCTGGGCCACGGCCTTTGTCCTGCCTGTTCTGAACCTGCTGTCGGCGCTGCTGGTAGCGGCGCTGGCCATTCATCTGCTGGGCGAAAGCCCCACCGAATCGCTGGCCATTCTCGTCAACAGCGCTGTCATCAATCCGGAAGGCCTGGCGTACACGCTGTTCTACGCCAGCACCTTTATTTTCACCGGGCTGGCGGTCTCGATTGCCATGAAAGGCGGCCTGTTCAACATTGGCGCCGAAGGCCAGATGTATCTCGGCGGCCTCGGTTTGACGATGGCCCTGCTGGCGTTCGACCACACGCTGCCCGCGTGGATATTGATTCCCGTCGCCATGCTGGGCAGCGCGCTGTTCGGCGCCGCCTGGGCGTTCCTGCCGGGCTTTTTACAAGCGCGGCGCGGCAGCCACGTGGTGGTCACGACCATCATGTTCAACTTTATTGCCGCCGATCTGATGAACACCATCATCCTGAAACTGGTGCCGGCGGGTCAGCAGAATCCTGCCTCGCGCGTGTTTGCGGACGCGGCCGCCATGCCGCTGCTGAGCAAATGGTTTCCTGCGCTGGGCGACACGCCGTTGAACATCAGTTTTCTGATCGCCATTGCCGCGCTGGTCATTTACGGTGTCATGGTCTGGCGCTCGTCGTGGGGCTACCAGTTGCGCGCCACCGGCCTGAACCAGCACGCAGCGCACTACGCCGGCGTCTCGATCAGCCGGATGGTGATTGTCACGATGCTGGTGTCGGGTGCCCTCGCCGGCCTGGCTGCCGTCAATTCAGTGATGGGGTCGACGCACTATCTGTCACTGAACTTCCCGGCCGGCGCCGGTTTCATCGGCATCGCGATTGCACTGATGGGGCGCCAGCATCCGGTCGGCATCTTCTTATCAGCCGTGCTGTTCGGCGCGCTGATCCAGGGCGGCTTCGATTTGTCGCTGGAAAAACCGAACATTCCGCAGGAGACCTTTATTTTCATTCAGGGTCTGATCATTTTGTTCTGCGGCGCCATGGAAAATTTCTATGGTCCCACCGTGCTGAAATTGTTGAACCTGGGACGCAAAGGATAAAGCCATGGAAGACTTTCACATCGCCAGCATCCTGGTCTCCACCATCCGCAACGCACCGGTATTGATGTTCGCCGCCATGGCCGGTCTGTTTGCCGAGCGTAGCGGCGTGGTCGACATCGGCCTCGAAGGCAAAATCCTGGCCAGCGCGTTTACGTCGGCCGCGGTGGCCTACAGCACGCAAAATGTCTGGTTCGGCATTGGCGCCGGCATTGCCGTCTCGGTGGCGCTGGCGCTGCTGCAGGGTTACGTCAGCATCACGCAAAAGGGCAACCAGCTGGTGTGCGGCATTGCCATCAATATCGCGATGAGCGGCTTGACCTTCGTGCTGGCCCAGTATTTTTACCAGCAAGGCGGCCGCACGCCCGACCTCGGCGCCGCGCGCCTGTCCGACGTGGTGCTGCCCGGCACGGCTGCGCTGGCCAATGTGCCGTTCCTGGGATGGTTCTACGGCCACCTGATCGGCGGCCACTCGGTGCTGGTCTACCTGGCGTTCATCCTGGTACCGGTCGTGCACTGGGTCGTGTACCACACGCGTTTCGGACTGCGCCTGCGCGCGTGCGGTGAAAACCCGCACGCCGCCGACGCGGCGGGCGTGTCGGTCGAGACCACGCGCTACCTGGCGATGCTGATTGCCGGCGTGCTGTGCTCATTTTCGGGCGCGTATCTGGCCATCGTGCAAAGCGGGTTCTTCCTGCGCGACATGTCGGCCGGCGCCGGCTATCTGGCACTGACCGCCCTGGTATTTGGCAACTGGCGCCCGGTGTACACCATGCTCGGTTGCCTGATGTTCGGCTTCTTCGGCGCGCTGCAGATCCAGATCGAAGGCGTGGAACTGCCGATCGTGGGCACCGTTCCGGGCTCGATGATCCACATGATTCCGTACGTGGTAACAGTGATTGTGCTGGCGGGTCTGATGGCAAAATCAGTGGCGCCGAAAGCTGCCGGGAAGCCTTTCGTCAAGTCGCGGTAGGTGAGCAGCCCGTCTTGTTTCATCACACCCTGGTGCCCATCACACCCTGGTGCCAGATCTGACATCTGGACACGGGCTCAACATTGATTGCGGCGGCCCGCGTTCGGGTGATTGATCGCGCACAGTGATGCTGACAGCTGAGGCCGTGTCTGAATGTCAGACGTGGCACCAGCGGTACTTGGCAAACGCGGGACGCCTTTCCAGATCGCTACTATTTTTATGGCTTTGGCAAAGTCGATCGCTGAATAAGCTGCTTAAAAACGCGCCCGGGTGTCAGAGCGCTTGAAGGTCCACGTAAAACCCACGCCGGCCGACACGCCATGGTTTTGCTGCATCAGCGGGCTGGCGCTGTTGGCTGCGCCTGCGTAACTTTCGTACCGGAGATAGCCGAACACGCGCACGTCGGGATTGAGGCGATGGCTGCCGAACAGGCCTGCACGCACCAGCATGCGGCCAGACTCCGCCTGGTACGCCGGCCGTGCCGCGGTGGCGTACTCCGGACGCACCTCGTAAAAATACCGGTTGATGCGGCTGTCGCCAAACACGGCAGCCAGGTTCGCTTCGCCGGTCCACGCAGCATCGGCAGTGCGGGTGTCAATGCTCAGGCGCGGTTCCAGCGTCGTGCCCTGGCGGCGCACGCCGCCACTGACTTCCATCACGGCGCGCAGCGGCAACTCGAATCGGATGGCGCTGGTAGGGCTCAACTGCGCCACCCTGACCTTCAGGCGCGGACCGAATTCGATGAGCGGGTGCAGGTCGGGCATGCCGGCCCGGATGGGGACATCGTCGGCACGGGCCGGCAGCGCGCCGGCGAAACCGACGTCGAATTCGACGCGGTCGGAATTGAACAGGCGCGCACCGATGCCGGACTGGTCGGCGCGAAAAATCTTGCCGCGGTATTGCACAAGTGGCAGCGGGAGGAACCGGTTGGTGCGGCTGTCGGCGCCCGGATAGGCTGGCGTCGACAGCGCGGCGGCGCCGATGCCCAGTTCCCACAGCGGCAAATCCGCAGGCAACGCCTGGCTGAACGCCAGCAGCGGCAGCATCGAAAGGAGAGCAAGGCAGACCCTGCGGGTGCAAATTTTCATGGTAGCGGGGGGATGTGGATGACGCGCCATTCTAGCCTGACGCGCCACGCCAACCGCCAGTACCTACGCTTTGGGGCGACGCGCCAGCATCACGATGATGCCGAGGCCGGCCAGCAGGAGCGCAATGCTGCCCGGCTCCGGCACTGCAGCGACGTCCGCTGCGCGCCGTGCCAGCACCAGATTGTCCACAGTCGCCCACAGCACGCTGGAAGCCGGCTGCACCGATGCCACGGTAAGGCTGAGCAACGTATTGGTCGACACGAAGCCGAGAAACGACGTCGTCGTCGCATTGACGATCGTCTGTGTGACAGCCCCGCTCACGTCAGTGGCGGTAATCAGGATCGAGCCGAGCTGAAAGTTGCCATTGATATTCGAGCCGAAAAAGTTACCGCCAATCGCCTGAGCGCCATTCGTAAAATTCGAAAAGGTGATGGTAGCGGTAGCGGTATTCGTCGACAACCATGGATTGGCGGTTGTGCCAGCGCCAAAAAACGTCGTTGTCGAGACGGCGGCTGTATAGCTGTAGGCGCCGGCAGTGCGCGTGATCGGACTTGGCGTCGTTCCTGTAATACTGAATCCAGCGTAAGTGTCAGTACCCTGGGCGGTGGTGGCTGCGGTAAAGCCGGCTTGCGTCGTGTAGGCCACCAGATTGGCCTGCGAGAAGCTTGCCTGGCAGGCCAGGAAAGCAAATGCTAACCAGCGGAGTGTTGATGTCTTGATCATGATAATCCCTTTTATGTGACGTTTAACTGCAATGTCCTCATAGCAAAGATCGGGCCATCCGCGCAAGTGGTTGATACTGTTGCGTTTTTATTTTGAGCGAGTAGCCAGCAAGGAAAAGTGTAAATACATCCGACATTGACCATATTTTAATGGACGAAAACCACCAGCAATCATCGATAACCGTCTTCAAATAGTGTGATTTTTTTGCCAGTGTTCCAACTGCCCAAACAACCAGCCATACCATGGCATTCAGCCACTGCGGCCATAATCGGGGAGACGAAGACACGATGATGGCGCACCCGGGGCGCGGGGGTGGCGCCGTAGTGCTGACGCACACTGACAAGGGCGGCGAGCGGGCCGGTGCACTGGTGGAACACAGCCAGGTCAGGCTGCGCCAGGCGATACCGGCTGCGGTTCAGCTGTTCCCTGGCGATCATTCCAGCGCGGCGTGCCCCCGAGCGTTACCGTTGACGTTGCATTTACGTTGGCTTCGCGCTGGCCCTGCTGGCTGCGCTTGCCACCAAACTGCGCCGCTGGCAAGCCTGGTGCCTCCTCGCGGCGCTGGTGGCAAGCGGAATCGGCCTGCGCGCGATGCTATGGCACAGTTACGCACTGGAAGAAAATCACGCTGTGCCGCTTCGACGAATTCCTGCCAGGCGTCGCCGTCGCGCTGGTGCGCCACAGTCATCCTCGCCTGTGGCCAATGGCTGATGGACCATGGCCGCAAGGTATTGGCGCTGGGCGTGGCGGCGTGCGCTGCAGTCCTGTATGGCGCCCTTAACTAGTCCTACATCGACGATGACGGCCATGGTTTTTTCATGACGGCGTTCGGCTATTCGCTGCTGGCAATGGCTTTTGCGTCGCTCGACCACTCGCCGCCGGCATCGGCGCCGAACCTCTCACACTGAAGAAAACTGCCGGCCTGTTATCGACGCCTTACTTCCAGATCGTCTGCAACAGCGACGCCAGGTGATAGCCACCCTTGGTCAATTGTTCCTTGGCGATCTGCGAGCTTGGCACCGGGTAATTCTGCGGGACTTCCAATGACCAGGTGCTGTACTTCTCGCCGTTCTTGCTGGTCTTTTCCGTGACCGCGCCCAGCGTGACATCCTTGTACGCTTCTTTCGAGATCACCAGCGCGTCGTCGGCCCACTGCACCGGCCAGGTGTCGACCGCGCCGGTGTTCATCGTCACCGCCGGCTTGCTGTCGATGACGACCTGGGCAAATTTTTCCGGCGTGCGGGTCGACAGGCGGCGGAAGGCGTAGTCGACGACCGTGGTGTCCCAATACGAGTGGAACGGTTTGGTCAGCGCCGCCGGCACGCCTTCTTTCACCGGCTTCGGTTCGCCCGGCGGAATGAGGCCGCTGCTGGTTTGCGTCAGCTTGCCGTCGTCGAGCAGGAAATTATTGCCACCGCGCGCGTCGAAAATATTGATGCCGTCGATGTCGGCCTGTTTTGACGGCACGACAAATTTGCCATTCTTGCCGACAAACGCCGCGCCCACGTGCAGCGGCTGGTGGATGTCGCCGGTCATGTGGACAATCAAAATCAGCGCCTGGCGCGGCGTGAAATTGTGCGGGTTCGTGGTGGCGTTGCCCTTGCCCTGCAGGACGGCGATGGCCTGCTTCAAGGTTTGCACGATGTCGTCGTCGGCCGTGCCGACCGCGCCGTCATGGTAGTGCGCCAGCTGGTACGGCACGTCGGTGTAGTGGTACTCGCTGTGCTTCGGGTTGGCTGCGACGTACGCGACCATCTCCGGCGACTGCGGGCCGCAATACGTGCCCTTCACGCAATCGGGCCAGTTGGCGATCGATTCCAGCGTTTCGCCCGGCAGCAATAACGCCGCGATCTGCTTTTGCGCTGCGGTGCCTTTTAATAATTTGTCGGCGATGGCGCCCACGGCGCGGTGGCCGTCGTTGCCCCAGGCCAGCGCGCTGGTGGAAACGAAGGTGCAGGAAATGGCCAGGGCCAATGCGATTTTTTTCATGGTCGGAGTCCTTGATGGAAAAAGATTAACGCACGCGCTCGATACGTGCGGCGGCCGGCACGCCCGCTTTGTCGTGTCTGGCCAGGTAAGCCAGCATGGCGTCGAGGTCGCGAATGCCGGTATCGATACGCCGGGTGCCCTTGCCGAACATGGTGAACGTGTCACCGCCTTCAGCCAGGAAATTGTTTGCCACCACGCGGTACGATTTGCTGTCGTCGACCGGCACACCATTGATCTTGATGCTGCCGGCGACAATGCGCTGACCCGGTGGCCGTGTGCTGTCCCAGCGATAGGTCAGATTGCTGGACACTTGCAGCACCGAGCCGCCATCGCTGTCCGATTTGGTCCACTGCTGCTCCAGCAAAGCCTTCAACTGTGCACCGGTCAGGTCCATGGCCACCAGCGTGTTGCCGAACGGGAGCACCGCCTGCACATTGCCGAACGTCGCCACCATGCCCGGACCCGATTCGAGGTCCTTGCGGATGCCGCCATTATTCATGAAGCCCACCTGCACACCCTGCTCTTGCGTGGCCGCGACAATGGCGTCGGTGATCAGGTCGCCCAGTGGCGATTCACCGCTTTTTGCGCTTTTCCGCACCACCGCCGGCACGCCCAGCGTCGCCACCGGCTTGTTCAGCACTGCGGCGCTGCGCGCCCGCACATTGGCCAGGAACGCCGTCATCTTCGGCTCGGCGGGATAGGCGTCAGGGTTAATGACTTCATTTTTGACCGTCACGTCAAGCAGCTGTTTCGTCACCGGATCGACGTTCAGCTTGATGCGCGTGAGCAGGTGCCCGCCCATGTCCGCTTGCGTGACCAGGCGCCCATCGACCTTGCACTGGTAACCGGTATGCGAATGGCCCGACACGATGACGCGGATGGCAGGGTCCAGCTTGCCGACGATGCCGACGATCGGCCCTTTCAACTGGCTGCAATCGATCTGGTGAAATGGTTCCTTGGTATGGCCGCCTTCATGGATCAGCACCACGAACACGGTGGCGCCGGCCGCGCGCAAGGCCGGCATGGTGCGGTTGATGGCGTCGGCTTCGTCCTGAAATGTCAGGCCGGCGATGCTTTTGGCAACGGTGACCGAGGCAGTGTCCTGCAGCACCGCGCCGATCAGGCCAACTTTTACGCCCTTGACATCGACAATCGTCGACGATGGCACCAGGTTCTGGCCGGTCTGCGTGACCAGCACGTTGGCGCCCAGGTAGCGATATTTTGCGCCGCCGAACGTCGGTGCGATCTGGCACGCTTTATCGGGACGCGGCGACACGCAGCCGCCGTTTTGCTGGCGCAGCAATTCGACGGTGCCCGGGTCGAATTCGTGGTTGCCCAGCGAACTGGCGGTCAAACCCATCATGTTCAGCGCCTCGATCGATGGCTCGTCGGCCCACATCGACGACAGCGCCGGGCTCGCGCCCACCAGGTCGCCGGCAGCCACAAACACCAGTTTCGGATCTTCACGGCGCCAGGCAGCCAGCGCGCCCGACATGGCGCCCACGCCACCCGCCTGCATCGTTACCGGCTCTTTGGCGCCGGGAGGAGTAAAGGTAAATTTGGACGGTTCGAGGTTGCCGTGGAAATCGTTCAGCGCAACCAGATTGATCTCGATGCCGGGCGCTTTGGCACCGGGTGCAGCGCAGCCGGCCAGCGCAAATGCAACAACCAGCGAGGCAGCAAGGGGACGAAGAATCATGGTGTCAATACTTTGCAAAAGTGGAATGTAAAAACGGGCCCGAAGGCCCGTTTGATGCGACGTTATTTTACTGCTGTCGCGACTTAGAAGTCGATCGAGAAGGTTGCCGACACGAAGCGCGGCGCACCGACGTAGTAGAACACGCCTTTGGCAGTTACATCGCCGTATGCTTTTGCGTTCAGCACACTTTGCGACGACGGATTGCGATATTCCTTGCTGGTCAGATTGCTGACGTTAAACGTCAGCTTCGGACGCTTGGCCCAGCCCATATCGGCGAAGGTATAGCCGCCGTCGATACCGAACGTGGTGTAGCCCGGCACTTCTTCGTCGTTCGTCAGCGTTGCATATTGCTTGCCGGTAGCCTTGGCAGTCAAACGTGCCCAAGCTGCTTCGTATTCATACTGCAGCGACAGGCCAGCTTTGAGCTTAGGCGTGAGTGGGAACGCTTTGCCTTCCGTTGGCAGGTAAGTTACTTTGCTGGCCAGCGTGTCAGCCTGGATTTCGCTCTTGTTGTAGCCGAACGAACCGTAGACCGACCAGCCGTTAATCGGATTGTTGCCCGCTTCGATTTCGAAACCGTAGTTTTTGACCTTGCCCACGTTGGTCGTCGTGCTGGTCAGCGTGAACGGGTTGAAAGCAGTCGCCATACGATCGCGGAAATCGGTCGCGTAGATGCCGAACGTGCCGTTCCAGGTGCTGGTCTGATGGCGCAGGCCTGCATCGAAGCTGTACGACACTTCTTTTTTCACTTCGTCGCGCACCGTGACAACGCCGGTCGTGGTGTCGACGGTGAAATTGCCGTTGGTCGAACCATAGACGAAGTTGCCAGGCGCCTTCATGTTTTTGGCGATCGATGCGTAGATCTGGTCATCCGAAGTCAGCTTGTAGCGTGCGCCAAACTGCGGCAACACATCGCTGTAGGTACGGTCGATCTGGTAATTGACAGCAGCGCCTTCGTTGACATAGTTGTGGAAGTCACGCTTGATGTGCGGCGTGCGCAGACCAGCGTTCAGGGTCAGGTTGTCGTCCATCAGCGAGACGGTATCCTGAATGAATGCCTGGTACGCGGTTGAAATGGTCTTCCAGTTGCGCAACTGGTAGTTCGAGCCATCCGGACGATAGATCTGCTGTTCGGTCAGGTAAACATCGGCGATGTTGCCGTTGTTGTCGACGCGGACAGCCGGGCTGGTTTGCTCGTGCTTGGCACGCTCGTACCACACACCACCGAGGATGGTGTGGTTGCCGATGGTGTAGTTCAGCGACGTGGTCAAACCCGGACGGTTGGTGCGGGTGACACTGGCGCCGGCCACAATGACGGAGTCGAGGAAGTCGCCGTCACCGTTCAGGTCAACTTTGCCCGTAAACTGGTTGCTGCTGGAATTTGCCAGGAAGCTGCTGGTACGCGCAATACCATTGGCTGCGGTGGTCGTGCCTTCGTTCAACGTTTTCTGCTGCACGCCGCCGTTACCGAAGCCATACCAGTAGTACGGTACGAATTTAATGTCGAGGTCGTCCGTCAGACGGAACTTGGCAGTTGCCGACAGAATGCCGTTCTTGAACGGGTTATTCGCCAGTTTGTAATACGCTGGCGAGGCCGAGTTGTAGGCAGCATCGGTCTGCTGAGTGCCTGCAACTGGCGTCTGGTGACCAACGAAATTGCTGTTGTAATCGTAGTTGTAGCCGTACTTGTTGATGTCGGCCAGCGAATAGCTCTGGAAGTTGTTGTTCTTGGCAGCGTTAAACAGCAACGTGGCGTGGATGTAATTCTGCTTGTTCCAGTCGTAGTTGAAACCGGCATCCAGGTGGTTACGCTGGGCATCGCCCTCGCCTTTCCACTTGTCCGACTTGGCGCGCGACAGCGAAATAAACGCTTTCGAACGGCCATCAGGGAACAGGCCGGTGTCATAGCGCACGTACGATTTGTACATGTTCAGCTGACCGAACGTCTGCATGTAGCGCACGCGCTGCTTGTCTTCCGGATTACACGTCGTAATGCTGAAGTTACCACCCGATGCGCCCACTTGCGGCGAATCGACGTCGGTCGAACCCTGGGTGACCGATTCCGAGCAGGTGTTTTCCTGGTCGACGTATTCTTGCGGGTACACCGAGAACGAACCGGAGTCGTTGACTGGCACGCCGTTGATGGTGGCGCCGATCTGGTCGCTGTTGAAGCCGCGCAGGGTCAGGCCGCCACCGAACAGGCCGGTTGCATCGTAGTTGTAGCTATTTACCGACGGCAGCAATTCCAGTGCCTGGTAGGCGTTGCCGGTAGGACGCTGCTTTTCCAGCTCGGCAGCGGTAATGGTCGAACGCGCTTTCGGCGCGTCTTCCTGCACCATCAAACCCATTTGCGTTTTCTTGCCGCGGATGACAACTTCGCGCGTCTGGCCCGCGTCAGTATCGACTTTCTCCGTGGCAGTTTGTGCGTGCGCAGCGACCGCGAAGCATGCCTGGCATGCCAGTGCAATCGCGCTGAGGCGCAGCATGGGTTGTTGAGTGAAAACGGACATTGCAAACTCCCTGGAGTGTGTAGTAAAAAAACGACAATGGCAGAAATGAAACCTGCGAATTCTTGGGAGGGCGTTACCCTCCGGAAATAGACACGGCAGTGTACAGACTGGATATTTCACATTGATGACGCCGCAACAACAAGTCATATTTATTTACTAAACTGTTGCGCGGACGGCAAATATCGCAAACTTTCCAATCCAGCAACCAATCATGCATGAGCGGGATATGTCGGACAAATACGATTTTTCTTATTTATTTAGTCGCTGACAAAATAAATCGTCCGCAAAATGGCGTTCTCTTGCGCAATATCCCTGCATGCCGTCTGGCTTTCGCCTTGGCGCAATTATAAGTGAGCGGTTCCGGGCGGAAATCCAAGATGGGCAAAATTTGATCTGGTGGAGAGTTGCGGCGCGCAATGTGTAGCGGGTTGACCACACAGATGTTTTTTACACATCGAAAGTTGGATGACGGTTTGTGAACTTTGACAGTGCTGAATGACTGTCGGGAGGAAATTTTTGGTGACCAAGTCGTTGCATTCACGCGGACCTGGGGCCGGTCCGCGTGCTATGGCCCCCCGCCTTCGAGGGGAAGCGATCAGCGCACCGAAGCCTTGTCCAGCGCAGCAATGTCGGCTTCAAATTTGACAAAGCGCGCATCGAGCTGCTTGGTCAAACGGGCCTTATCTGCGGCCGGCAGGAACGCATAGCGGATGCTGTTGTAAGACACGCGTTTGATCTCGCCATACGATGGCTTGTAGCGGCTGGCGAACAGCGCGTATTCACCGGACAGGTTGTGGCGCGTGACGCCGGCATCGTCCGTCGAAATCACATACGGCACACCATATTTACGGTACAGCGTGACCGGGTGGTCGGCGCCCTGCACGCCATTGATGAAAGCATTGCTAGTGAGATTGATCTCGACCGGAATGTCCTTGGCACGCATGGTTTGCAGGATGGCGGCAACATTGCTTTCGTGGGCCAGGTCGATGCCGTGGCCGATGCGGTCGGCGTGCGCCACATTGATGGCCTGGTCGATATGGAACTGTAAGCCTTCCGGCGGCACATCGCCCAGCGCCAGCTCGCCGGCGTGCAGCGCCACTTTCACATCCGGATACTGCGCTTTCAAAAAGCGGAACATCTTCATGTGCAGCGTGTAGTCGCGCATCGAAACACGGTTGCTTTCCTGGCCGACGATGTTCACGCCCACCAGGCGCTCGCTCATCCCGTCCGCCCTGAACGCGGCCAGCATCGACGAAAACACTTGCGACGGCCCCAGCAGGCGCAGCACGTAGGTCTGATAGCGCATCGTGAAATTGGCGTCGTCGATTCCCTCTGCCGCTTCGTCTACTTTCGTCACAAAATCCGCAATCGATTTGTTGAAGGCAGCGTCGCCGTTCAGCGTCGTCATCCACGTGCGCATCTGGGCGTCGAAGGCGGCGTCGTCAGTACCCTGGCGCCATGCGTCGGCGTCGAACTGCGGATTGACGACGAACGGCGACATTTTGAACATGGTCTCGATGTAGCTGACGTTTTCCAGGATGGCGCGGTTTTTCAGCGCCAGCAAACCGTCATGGAAATTGGCGTTCGACACCGGGCCGAAGTAGCCGAAGGTCTGGAAGAACTGGCGGTCCGGTGGCGGCTGGTCGGCGCCGTAATTCTTGAAATCCTTGCTCGACCAGCGCTGCAGCAGTTCGCGGAAGGTATGGTCGTCGTTGTAGACATCGGCGCTGGCCAGGCAATTGCGCTCTTTCGGCGGCTTGGCGCGCTCGGCCGCGTTGAGGGCCTTGTCGGTCTCGATGCGGTAAGTCTGTTTGTTGACGCACAGGCCCTGCTGGTCGAGGAAATCGACATATTGCTCGGCGTAGATGGCGCCCGAATAATGATGGTGCAGGTCGCCGCCCTTCGGCATTTGCGAGAAGAACATGGTCAGCTCGGCGGCTTTCGGCGTGTCGCCTGCGATCAGCGCGGCGTAATGACGCATGGTCGCCGTTTCGTTGGCCTTCGGCGATGCCGCATAGGCGCCCGTGCTGATGAACGCCAGGCTTGAAGCCAGGCAGATCAGTGTCTTCTGCATCGTGATTCCTTAAATAATAGAGCGTTGATGAACCAGCTTGCCGGCTGCATACGTAGCTTGTACGGCACGGTCGTCACCCAGCAGCGCCAGCGCAAACAGCAATTCCTCGAGCGATTCCAGGTGATTGGTACGGCGCGCCAGCAGCGGCGTGCAGGCAGGGTCGAGCACGATGAAATCCGCCTCGGCGCCGGGCACGAAATTGCCGATCGTGCCTTCCAGTTGCATGCTGCGCGCCGCGCCCAGCGTGGCCAGGTAAAACATCCGCAACGCCGGCAAGTAACTGCCTTTCAGCCGCGCAACTTTATACGCTTCATTCATTGTTTGCAACATTGAGAAGGAAGTACCAGCGCCGACATCGGTGCCGAGCGACAACAGCGTGCCGGCGCGGTCGGCCATGTCGAAGTCGAACAGGCCGCTGCCGAGGAACAGGTTCGACGTGGGGCAGATCGCCACCGCCGAGCCGGTGTCGGCCATGCGCGCAAAGTCGGTGTCGTCGAGCCAGATGCAGTGGCCGAACAGCGCGCGCGGGCGCATGAAACCGTAGTGTTCATACACGTGCAGGTAGCTGCGCTGCGCTGGAAACAGTTCGCGCACCCATCGGCATTCCTCGGCGTTTTCCGACACGTGCGTCTGGATGTACGTCGTCGGATACGCAGCGGCCAGTTCACCGGCCAGGCGCAATTGCTGCTCGCTCGACGTGGGCGCGAAACGCGGCGTGATGGCGTACATCGAGCGCGCGTGGCCATGCCACTTGTTGATCAGGTCTTCGCTGTCACGCACGCCGCCCTCGGGCGTGTCGCGCAAAAACTCGGGGCAATGGCGATCCATCAGCACCTTGCCGGCGGCCATGCGCAGGTTGCGCGCTTCGCTCGCTTCAAAGAATGCGTCGACCGATTCGGGGTGCACGCTGCAATACACCATCGCCGTGGTGGTGCCGCAGCGCAGCAGCTCGTCGAGGAAAAATTCTGCGGTGGCGCGCGCGTGCAAGGGGTCTTCAAACCTGCGTTCGGTCGGGAACGTATAAGTTTCCAGCCATGGCAGCAGGCCCGGCGCTGGCGAGGCGATCATGTCGGTCTGCGGGTAGTGCAAGTGGGTGTCGATGAAACCGGGGCAGATGATTTTGCCGCTGTAGTCGGTGATGGTCGTCCCTGGCGGCAGCGTTGGCAGCAATGCGGCGTAGTCGCCAGCCGCCACCACGCGGCCAGCGGCCACGATCAGTAAACCATCCTGGTGCCACGCGTGGGCATCCTCGCTGATTGCCGGATCGGCGTGAAAGTGCAGCAAGCTGGCACGGTAAGCTTGCAGGTGAACTGGTACGGTGGACATCACACTCTTTCGGAAGAAACGGGGACTGGTGCGGGCGCCACGATGGCGGCCTCCCACACACTGAGTAATTGTGCCACGACGGCGACCGCGATCACGGACGGTTGCTTGCTTGTCACGCCGGGTACGCCGATGGGGCAGACCATCGCGTCGATGCGCGTTGATGACAGGCCGCGCGCGCGCAGACGGTGTTCGAACTGGCGCCGTTTGGTCAGCGAGCCGATGAGACCGAACCAGCCGTCGACGGGTCGCGCGAGGATCGCTTCGCATAATTGCTGATCGCGCGCGTGGCTGTGGGTCATGACCAGAAAACTGCTGCCGGCCGGCGCGCCTGCCACGATGGCTTCCGGCGTATCGGTCGCTTCGATGTGGACATTTGGCGGCACCGAGTCGGGGAACATGTCGTCGCGTTCATCGACCCACGTGACGCGGCAAGGCAAGTCGCCCAGCAGCCGCACGATGGCGGCGCCGACGTGCCCGGCGCCAAACAGCACCAGGTGCGCGCGCGGTGCGAGGACGGCGTCGACCAGCCAGCCGCCGCTGACATGGGTGCCGGCACTGGCATTAAACGCGGGCACGCGATCGCCCGTCAAGACGCGGCCGGTGGCGTCGCACAGCGCCGCCGCATCGCGGTCGATGGCCACCACGCGGAAGGTGTCAACGTCGCGCCGGGAGGCGAGTAGTGCCAAGTGCGCGGCGTCGGCCCGTTCAAACAACAAGTGCGCGACGCCGCCGCAGCACTGGCCCAGGCTGGGGCCGAGCGGAAAGCGTTCGAAGTGGCGTGTGCGGGCGTCAAGCAGCATTGCGCGCGCGATGGCGATGGCTTTCAGTTCCAGGTGGCCGCCGCCGATGGTGTCGACCAGTGCACTGCTTGAGACGAGCATGTGCGCGCCTGCCTCGCGCGGCACCGAGCCTTCGGCCTGGGCCACCGTGACCAGCACGGCAGGTTCGCGTACTGCGCCTGTCAGCCAGTCGTGCATGCAGTGACCGCTTTCAGAATTTCTTCGCTGGTGGCAGGCGCATTCAACGGCGGGTGGATGCGATGGTTACCCACTGCCGACACGGCATCGCGGATTGCAAAGAACACCGAGAACGGCAGCAGCAGCGGCGGCTCTCCCACGGCTTTCGAGCGATGAATGCTGTCTTCCACATTCCCGTTGTCGAACAGGCGCACCCGAAAATCTTCGGGGCAGTCGGACACGCCGGGAATTTTATAGGTCGACGGTGCGTGCGTCATCAGCTTGCCGGCGGGGTTCCACCACAACTCCTCGGTCGTCAGCCAGCCCATGCCCTGGATAAAGGCGCCTTCGACCTGGCCGATGTCGATGGCGGGATTGAGCGAGCAGCCGGCATCGTACAGCGCGTCGGCGCGCAGCAGTTTCCATTCGCCGGTGAGCGTATCGACGATCACTTCGGCCACTGCGGCGCCGTACGCAAAATACGAGAATGGCCGGCCGCTCATGGTTTTTGGATCCCATGACAGGCCCGGCGTGGCGTAATAACCGTCGGACCACAGCTGGGTACGGGCCAGGTACGCCTTTTGTACCAGCTCCGGGAACGGGACGTCGTGGCCATTCACGGACACGGTATCGAACGCGAAGCGCACGTCACCCACGTCGCCGCCGTAGAGCTTTACTGCATACGCCGCCAGCCGTTCGCGGATCTGGCGCGCAGCATCCTGCGCGGCCTTGCCGTTCAAATCGGCGCCGGTCGATGCGGCCGTGGCCGATGTGTTGGCAACCTTGCTGGTGTCGGTTGCGGTGGCGCGCACGTGCACCATATCGACGCCCAATTCGTGCGCCACGACCTGCATGACTTTGGTGTTGATGCCCTGCCCCATCTCGGTGCCGCCGTGATTGACAAGAATGGAGCCGTCGACATACACGTGCACCAGCGCGCCGGCCTGGTTCAGGTGCGTGACATTGAAGGCGATGCCGAATTTGACCGGGGTAAAAGCCAGCCCTTTTTTCAGCACCGGGCTGGTCGCGTTGAACGCGTCGACCTGCGCGCGGCGCGCACGATAATCGCTGGTGGCTTCCAGTTCATCGGTCAACACGCCGATGACATTGTCGACAACAATCTGCCCATAAGGCGTCGTGTTGCGGTCGACCGTGCCGTAGTAGTTGAGGCGGCGGATATCGAGCGCATCGCGTTGCAGATTGCGGGCAATTTCATCGATGACGTACTCGATGGCGATGGCGCCTTGCGGGCCGCCGAAACCGCGGAAGGCAGTATTCGACTGGGTGTTCGTCTTGCCGCATGCCGCGCGAATCTCGACGTCCGACAAATAATAGGTGTTGTCGAAGTGGCAGACCGCGCGCGTGGCGACCGGCCCGGACAAATCGGCCGAGTAGCCGGCGCGCGTGACCATGTCGACCTTCGCCGCGATGATGGCGCCGGTATCGTCGTAACCGACTTCATACTGATAATGAAAACAGTGGCGCTTGCCGGTAACCAGCATGTCGTCGTCGCGGTCGGCGCGCAGTTTCACCGGCTTTTTCAGCTTCGCCGCGGCGATGGCGGCGGCCGCGCACCATAGCGCCGATTGCGATTCCTTGCCGCCAAAACCTCCGCCCATGCGACGGCACTCGACGACGATGTGATGTGAATGCAGGCCGAGCGCATGCGCGACGACGTGCTGCATTTCGCTGGGGTGCTGGGTTGAGGTCAGCACCAGCATGCCCTGGTCTTCTTTTGGAATGGCGTAGGCGATCTGCCCTTCGAGGTAAAACTGTTCCTGGCCGCCGACGTAGAGCTCGCCCTGCACTTTATGCGGCGCGCGCGCGAATGCGGCGGCGCTGTCGCCGCGCACAAGATGCATCGGGGGCAGCACGAACGACTGCGCCGCACGCGCAGCCTGCGGTGTCAGAATTGCCGGCAGTGTTTCATACGTGACGTTGGCCAGGCGCGCGGCGCGGCGGGCGTTGTCGTGTGTATCGGCCACCACGATAAAAATCGGCTGGCCGACGTACTGCACCAGGCCGGGCGCGAAAATTGGATCGTCGTGGATGATGGGGCCGCAGTCGTTGGTGCCGGGGATATCGTCCACCGTGTAGACCGCCACCACGCCGACGCTGGCGCGCACCGGCGCGAGATCGATGGCAAGAATGTTGGCGTGCGCCTGCGTCGACAAGCCGAGTGCGGCGTGCAGCGTGCCCTGTACTTCGGGGATGTCGTCGGTGTACGTAGCCTGGCCGAGCACGTGCAGCGCGGCCGATTCGTGCGCGCGCGAGACGCCGACTGCGGCCCACGACGGCGTGCTGATGGTGTCTTTCATGCTGATCCTTTAAGCGCGCGCGGCGAAAGCGTTGACGTCGACAGCGGCCAGTGGCGCCTCCAGGCGGGTCTCGTACCAAAACCGGCGCAACAGGTTTTGCGCCGTTTGCATGCGGTATGAACTGGACGCGCGCATGTCCGACAGCGGCGCGTAATCGTTCATCAATGCGGCCATGGCGGCGGTGACGGTGTCGTCGTTCCAGAGTCGTCCCGTTAATAAAGCTTCGGTGTTCGCAGCGCGTTTCGGCGTCGCCGCCATGCCGCCAAATGCGATACGGGCCGTGGCAATGCGCTCGCCATCGAACGTGAACGCAAACGCGGCGCAGACTGCCGAGATATCCTGGTCGAACCGCTTCGCCAGTTTATAGGTACGAAACGCGACACCGGGCTGCGGCAACGGCACCCGCACGGCGCGGACGAACTCGCCGGTGCGCAGGTCTTTTTTCTGGTAGCCGAGGTACAGGTCTTCCAGCGCCAGCGTGCGTTCGCCCTCGGGACCACGCAGCACCACTTCGCTGCCCAGCGCGATCATCCATGGCATCGAGTCGCCGATGGGCGAACCATTCGCGACATTCCCGCCCAGCGTGCCGGCATTGCGAATCGGCAGGGACGCGAAACGCTGCCACATTTCATTGAGTTCGGGATAGTGCGCGCAAATGGCGCGGTAAGCGTCGTCGAGCGCGAGGCCGGCGCCGATGTCCAGCATGCCGTCACGCTCCTCCACTGTCTTCAACGCATCGACATGGCCGAGGTAGATGATGTCGCCCAGCGTGCGCAGTTGCTTGGTGACCCACAGGCCGACGTCGGTCGACCCGGCCAGCAGCAGCGCGTCCGGATGCGCGGCACGCAGCGTCGTCAGTTCGTCGAGCGTGCGCGGCGCATGGAACGTCTGGCCGCCTGCCGTGTAGCTGGCCAGCGCGTCGCGGCGCAGCGCTGTCAACTGCGCGGTCAGTGCATCCTTGTCGAAGGCGACGGCCGGCAGTTCGACCATGCGCCGCGCCGCTTCGATGATCGGGCGATACCCGGTGCAGCGGCACAAATTGCCCGACAGCGCGTCGTCGATCTGACAGCGGGAAGGCGCTTGCCCCTCCTGTTTCAGATACATGCCCCACAACGACATCGCAAACCCTGGCGTACAGAAGCCGCACTGCGAACCGTGGCACTCGACCAGCGCCTGCTGGACAGGGTGAAGGGCACCATCTTTTTGCTGCAGGTCTTCGACCGAAAACAGCGCACGGCCATCGAGCGTGGGCGTGAACTGGATGCAGGAGTTGACGGCTTTCATCTGCAGCACGCCGTTTTCCAGCGAGCCGATGACCACCGTGCAGGCGCCGCAATCGCCCTCGGCGCAGCCTTCCTTGGTGCCGGTGCAATGCATGTCCTCGCGCAGATGCTGCAGAATGGTCTGCGTCGGCGCGACATCGTGCACGGTGCGCAGCGTGCCCTGGTAATAGAAACGGATCGGTGTCGACATGCTGGTCTCGTGGATGGCCCAATCTGACAGGTTAACACCCGCTGCTTCCGACCAATATACTTATTTACTGATGTCGCTTATCAGAAGATATCCATAATCAGGCCGGATGCACCCGTCGCCAGTGCTCGGCGATATCGATGCGGCGCGTGATCCATACCTTGTCGTGCGACTGCACATAGTCGAGGAAGCGCGCCAGCGCGGCCGCGCGCGCGGGGCGGCCGACGATGCGGCAATGCAGTCCGATCGACAGCATTTTCGGGGCATCCAGGCCCGCCGGGTCGCCTTCGGCATACAACACATCGAACGCGTCTTTTAAATAGTCGAAGAACTGGGTGCCGGAATTAAAGCCCTGCATCGCGGCGAAGCGCATGTCGTTGGTATCGAGCGTGTACGGCACCACAAGATGGGATGTCACATTGTCGTTACCAAGTGTGACTTTTTCGTAAAACGGCAAATCGTCGCCGTAGTTGTCAGCGTCATACATAAAGCCGCCATGCTCGACGACCAGCCTGCGCGTGTTGGGAGAGTCGCGGCCGGTGTACCAGCCCTGCGGCGCGGCGCCGGTGAGGTCGCGGAAGATAGCGACGGCCTCGGCCATATGGGCGCGCTCGGTGGCCTCATCGATATTCTGGTACGAGATCCATTTCAGGCCGTGGCACGCGATCTCGTGGCCCAGTGCCATGAACGCTTTTACCGCGTCCGGATTGCGCTGCATGGCGGTGGCCACGCCGAAAATCGTCAGCGGCAGCTTGCGGTCCTCGAACATGCGCAGCAAGCGCCACAGGCCCGCGCGCGAACCGTACTCATACAAAGACTCCATGCTCATGTGGCGCATCGGGAACGCGGCGGCGCCGATAATCTCGGACAGGAAGGTTTCCGAAGCAGCATCGCCGTGCAGCACATTGTTCTCGCCGCCCTCTTCATAATTAAGCACGAACTGCAACGCAATACGCGCCTGGCCCGGCCACTGCGGATGCGGCGGCGTACGGCCATAGCCAATCAGGTCGCGCGGATAGTGCTGGTCAGTTGCCATAAATGGAATGAAAAGTTATATGATTTAAACCCGGGGTCAGGTCTGCCATTCGTACACGAGCTCTGCAGTTCCAGCTCGACTGTTTCATCTAATCATACAAGAGAACAACATGGGAAAAATCAGCACGCACGTCCTCGATACCACCATCGGCAAGCCGGGCGCTGGCGTCACCGTCGAACTGTACCGGGTCGACGCCACTGCCCGCACGCTGATGAGAGCCGACATCACGAACGTCGACGGGCGCTGCAGCGTGCCCTTGCTGGAAGGCGATGCACTGGTCGCCGGCAATTACGAACTGGTGTTCGGGGCCGGCGACTATTTTGCCGCGCAAGGCGTGGCGCTGCCCGATCCACCGTTTCTCGACCGCGTGATCCTCGCGTTCGGCATCGCCGACCCAGCGCAAAATTACCACGTGCCGCTGGTGCTGACACCGTGGTCGTATTCCACTTACCGCGGCAGCTGATAGCGTGTCCCGGCACTCGACAGGCACAAAAGCAAGCTTGCCACTTTGCTTATCGGATTGACCACACCGTATTGGCAGAGTGTCAGTACACAACAACAAATCATCACAGTTCCGTGACATTGTAACGACAGCGAAGCATTTTCCTTGCAGCAATTGTTGCTGGTTGGATAGAATTTGGGTGAGTTCAGCCGTGTATTGATAGCGTCAGTGCAGTTGAACAATCCCGCCAATTCCCTCTTGCTTCAATTGTTACAGGTACCGTATGAACAAAACTCTACTGGCCGCACTGCTGGCCCTGCCACTGGCCGCGACCGCCCAGGAAGCCCCCACCATCAAAATCAGCGGCTTCGGCACCGGCGCCCTGACGATGACCAATACCGACGACGCTGAATTCGGCCGCGCCAACCAGGCCCGCGGCGTGAAAAAAGACCCGCGCACCGGTGTCGATTCGAACCTTGGCCTGCAAGCCGATGTGATGATTAATGACTGGCTGTCGGTGACCGGCCAGGGCCTGGTACGCAAGGACGCTGAAGACGACTTCGGCGCCGAAGCCTCGCTGGCATTTGCCAAGGCCAAGGTCAACGATGAACTGAGCATCCGCGTCGGCCGCATGGGCGTGCCGGTGTTCATGATCTCGGAATATCGCAATGTTGGCTACGCAAACAACTTCGTGCGTCCGCCGCAAGAGATGTATTCGCAGGTGCCGTTCAACGGCATCGACGGCATCGACGCCACCTGGCAGCACGCTTTTGGCGACACCAGCGTGACCGCACAGATCTCGGCCGGCCGCAGCAAGGCGGACATCGCCGGCGGCCTGCAAGTTGAAATGAAGTCGCTCGTCGTACTGAACCTGGTTGCCGAATACGGACCGTTCACGGCCCGCCTCGGCCGCGGCGACGGCAAGCTGACCATTACCGGTTCGACTACCCTGAACGGCCTGCTGGCATCGCTGCGCACTGCCGGCGCCGGCTATCGCCTGCCAGCCTTGACCGCAACGGCGGATGACGTGGCTGCTGACAGCAAGAAGGCGTCGTTCACGTCGGCCGGCCTGGGCCTCGACTGGAACAACATCATCGGCCAGGCCGAGTATGGCCAGCGCAAGACCCATTCCTACATCAACGACACCACGTCGTGGTACGTGATGGGCGGCTACCGCATCGGCAAATTCCTGCCGTACTACAGCCACGCAAAATTGTCGGTGGACCGCGCCGTCGCTTACAACGGCTCGACCACGTGCCCGGCCGGCTACCCTGCCGCCTGCACGCCGACCGTACGCGCTCTCGCCGCTGCCGTTGGCACCTTGCGCAGCGCCGGCACCGGCCAGGGCGAACAGTCGACCGACAGCATCGGCCTGCGCTGGGATCTGTACAGCAAGGCGGCGCTGAAATTTCAGGTCGACCGCATCACGCCAAAAAATGGCAAGGGCTTGTTCCTGAACGCGACACCGGGCTTCAACCACGCGGTCACGGTCGGCACCGTCGCTGTCGATTTCGTATTTTAAGGAGCACCTGCACATGACTAAATTGATTTTTGCCGCACTGGCCTTGTCCATCGCTGTTTCCGCCTCCGCTGAAGTAGTGGTTGTGGTCAATCCGGCCAATGGCGACGCTGTGTCGAAAGACCAGATCGCCAACGTATTCCTGGGTAAATCCACCGCGTTTGCACCGATCGATCAGGCCGACGGCTCGGCCGTCCGTGGCGAGTTCTATAAAAAAGTCGCCGACAAGGACGCGGCGCAAGCCAAGGCCTTGTGGTCGAAGCTGGTATTTACCGGCAAGGCGACGCCGCCAAAAGAAGTGGCCAGCAGCGCCGACGTCAAGAAAGCCATCGCTGCCAATCCGAAAGCCATCGGGTATATCGAAAAAAGTGCGGTCGACGCCAGCGTCAAAGTTGTGCTGACCCCGTAAGAGAGGAGACACCTTCATGAGCATCAAGCGCAGGATCTGGGCCTTGCCCGTTATTTCTACCGTCATTTTCGGACTGGGTATTGCCGTCAGCGCCAGCATTGCCAATAATGCGCTGACGTCGATCCGGATGACCGAAAGGGTCGACTATCCTGTGCTCGATGCGAGCAAATCGCTGGCGCTGGAGGTGGCTGGTGTCACCGACAGCCTGCGCGATGCCGTCACGGAAGGTGACAAAGCGCGTATCACCGCAGTCGGCGAACAGGCCGGCAAGCTGCGCGCCAGCCTGGCGAAGTTTGGCGCCATCGAGGGCCAGCAAGCGACCGGTGCCCGGCTGACCAAGGAATTCGATACCTACTACGCGCCGGCACTGTCGGCGGCGCGCATCATGCTCGAGATGGAGCAAGGCGATCCCCAGGCCACTGTGGGACGCATGCAAAGCGCACTGACTGTACTGACCGCCGATCTGGCCAAAACGCAGGAAGCGGCCAAGGCGCAGTTCAAGGCCGGCATTGCCGCCAGTGAAGTGAGCGTCAACAAGGTGTTAAGCACCATGGTTCTGGCCGCGCTGATCGTGGTGTTCAGCCTGGCGCTGGTGTCGTGGTTCGTCGTCAAGGCGATCTGGCAGCAGCTTGGCGGCGAGCCGGAATATGCGCGCGCCATTGCGACTGCGGTGGCGGCCGGCGACCTGTCGATGGACATCCGTACCGATGCGGGCGACAAGGGCAGCCTGCTGGCCGCTTTGAGCGAAATGCGCAACCGGCTGGCGAATATGGTGGCCGAAATCAAAGCGTCGGCCGAAACGATCGCCGTGGCCAGCGCTGAAATTTCCAACGGCAACGCCGATCTGGCGGGCCGTACCGAATCGCAGGCGGGCAGCCTCGAACGCACCGCGCGTGCGATGGATGAGCTGACCGGCGCCGTGCGCCAGAATGCCGCCAACGCCGGTGAGGCCAATACGCTGGTCATGGATGCTTCGTCGATTGCCACGCGTGGCGGCAAGGTAGTCAGCGGTGTCGTGGCGACGATGGGCGAGATCAATCAGTCGGCCAACAAGATCGTCGACATCATCGCGGTGATCGACGGGATTGCATTCCAGACCAATATCCTGGCACTGAATGCTGCCGTCGAAGCAGCGCGCGCCGGCGAGCAGGGCCGCGGCTTTGCGGTGGTGGCATCGGAAGTGCGCAACCTGGCCCAGCGCAGTGCCGCAGCGGCCAAAGAAATCAAGGAGTTGATCGGCAACTCGGTGGCCAAGGTGAATGCCGGCAGCGTGCTGGTCGACGAAGCCGGTATCACCATGGGGCAAATTGTCGACTCGGTCAAAAAAGTGTACGACATCATGGGCGAAATCAGCGCCGCCGGGCAGCGCCAGAGCCAGGGCATCGACGAGATTGGCCGCGCCATTGCCAGCATCGACGACATGACCCAGCAGAATTCGGCGCTGGTGGAAGAAGCGTCGGCGGCGGCGGTGTCGTTGCTGGACCAGACCGAACAATTGAGCGGCGCGCTGGCAGTATTCAAGCTGGCTGCGGCCCCGGAAAACAGCAGGCTGGCGCTGGCGCGCTATTAGCCAAATCAAGCACGCTGGCGCTGGCGCACCATTACGCAAATCAGGCAAACTGGAGCTGACGCGCTATCAGGCAGATCAGGCACGCTGGCGCCGGCGCGCTATGAATATGGTGGGGCGGTATTCCAGGACGCGCCGCACTGGACAAACTTGCAAGCATGTCACCCTTGCCTTAGAATCGGTCACTCTGCGGCCCGCCGATGCGGTCTGCCCATGTAATCCTCCCTTTGGCTCGCCGTGGAAACCGTACCACTCTGGGTGCTGATCCTCGCACTCGCTGTTTTAATTCTCTGCTCGGCGTTTTTCGCGATGTCGGAGACCGCCCTGATGGCGGCCAACAAATACCGTTTGCGCCACCTGGCCAAGCGCGGCAATCGCGGCGCCGTCACGACGCTGTGGCTGCTCGACCGCACCGACAAGCTGCTGTCGCTGGTGCTCATCGCCAATACCCTCATCAACGCCATGGCCACCGCGCTGGTCACCGCCATCGCCATCCTGTTCTTCGGCCACGAGGAAAGCGTGATCACGATCGCCACGGCAGTCGTGGCCTTTTTGCTGATCGTGTTTGCCGAAATTTCGCCAAAGGTCATTGGCGCCACGTATCCCGAGCGCATCTCGCTGGTGGCGGCCATTATCCTGAAACCGATGATGCGCGCGGCCAAGCCCATCATCTGGTTCGTCAACCTGTTCGTGTCGTCGGTGCTGAAAACCCTGCGCATCAAGTCGGGCGGCCAGAACGCGCATGAACACCGCGTTTCACCTGAAGAGCTGCGCTCGATCGTGCTGGAAGGCGGCAACTTCATTCCGCAAAAGCACAAGAGCATCCTGCTCAACCTGTTCGACCTGGAAACCATTTCCGTCGAAGACATCATGACGCCGCGTGCCCAGATCGAAGCCATCGACCTGGCCTCGTCGGTGGCCGCGATCAAACAGGAGTTGACGACTTGCTATCACAACAAGCTGGTGGTGTATGAAGGCGAGATCAACAAGATCATCGGCGTGCTGCATGTGCGCAAGGCCGTGGCGCTGCTGAACCAGGAAGACGAACTGACAGTCGAGCACTTTCGCGCCTTGCTGAGCACGCCGTATTACATCCCGCAGGACACCGGCGTCTTTACCCAGCTCCAGTATTTCCAGGAAAACCGCGAACGGCTTGGCATCATCGTCGACGAATATGGCGAGGTGCAGGGCATCGTCACACTGGAAGACATTATTGAAGAGATGATTGGCGAATTCACCACCTCGGTACCGGGTGCGTCGCGCAGGGAATCTTTCGGCTGGGACAAGGATGGTGCGTGCCTGCTGGAAGGTTCCACACCGCTGCGCGACATCAACAAGCGGCTGGGACTCAACTTTGCACTGGATGGCCCGAAGACCATGAACGGCCTGCTGCTCGAGCAGTTGCAGGAAATTCCCGATTCCCCGATTGCCCTCAAAATGGGCAGTTGTGTGATCGAGGTCGTGCAAGTGCAGAACCAGGCCATCAAAGTGGTAAAACTGCTACGCTTGGGCACCATAAAGCGTCCGACGGACGCCCGATTGACATCGCGCTGACGTGCGCGCCATGCGCCGTGTAATTCTGCCTACGTGGTTTTCACGCCTCTTTTGAAACCGAAACGCTTTACAAAATTGATGCCCGTAGGCATCATCGATCCCATTCGCCTTGCGTAATCACGCATCTGGCACGCTCGTTGTTCAATGAATATCTAACCCACGGCACCTATGGCGGCAGTTCTACCCACCACGAACACGGGCACGGCGCTGGCTGGCCTGGCGCGCGCGCTGGTGCAGGCTGGGCGATTGCCGTTGCCGGCTGCCGAAGCGCTGCAAAAGAAAGCCGCGCAAGACAAAACCGTGTTCATCGACGCCCTGATTGCGTCCGGCGCCATCAAGGCCGCCGACCTGGCCGTGTTCTGCTCCGAAACTTTCGGTTACCCGCTGATCGACCTGTCGGCTTTCAGCGTCGACTCGCTGCCGTCCGCGGCCATCGAAAACAAGCTGATGCAGTCACAGCGCGTGGTGGCACTGGCCAAGCGCGGCAACAAGATGTCGGTGGCCATTTCGGACCCCACCAATATCCAGGCGCTGGACCAGATCAAATTCCAGAGCGAAGCATCGGTGGAACCGGTCATCGTCGCGCACGATGTGCTGCTGGCGTTGCTCGCCACGCTGGGCAAGAGCGCCGAGCAGACGCTGACCGACATGGTCGGCGACGAGCAGGACATCGAGTTCGGCGACGACACCCCGGCAGCGGCCCAGTCCAACGACCAGGCCAATGAAGTTGAAGACGCGCCGATCGTCAAGTTCCTGAATAAAATTTTGATGGACGCGGTCAATCTCGGCGCGTCCGATATTCACTTCGAGCCATTTGAAAAGTTTTACCGCATCCGGATGCGCGTCGATGGCGTGCTGCGCGAACATGCCCAACCGCCCATTTCGATCCGCGACAAGCTGGTCTCGCGCATCAAGGTATTGTCGAAACTCGACATTTCCGAAAAGCGCGTGCCGCAGGATGGCCGCATGCGCCTGATCCTGTCGCCGGTGAAAACCATCGACCTGCGGGTGTCGACGCTGCCAACCTTGTTCGGCGAAAAAACCGTCATGCGGATTCTCGACGCAACGCAGGCGCAGATGGGCATCGAGTCGCTCGGCTACGATCCCGACCAGCGCGATACGCTGCTCGAGGCCATCCAGCGTCCGTACGGCATGGTGCTGGTCACCGGACCGACGGGTTCCGGCAAAACCGTCTCTCTGTACAGCTGCCTGAACGTGCTGAACAAGCCGGGCATCAATATTTCGACTGCCGAAGATCCGGCCGAGATCAACTTGCCCGGCGTGAACCAGGTGAACGTCAACGACCGCGCCGGCCTCACGTTTCCAGTGGCGCTGAAGTCGTTCCTGCGCCAGGATCCGGACATCATCATGGTCGGCGAGATCCGTGACCTGGAAACCGCCGACATCGCCATCAAGGCCGCGCAAACCGGCCACATGGTGTTTTCCACGCTGCACACCAACGATGCGCCGTCGACCCTGACGCGCCTGATGAACATGGGAGTGGCGCCATTCAACATCGCCTCGTCGGTCATTCTGATTACCGCCCAGCGCTTGGCGCGCCGCCTGTGCACCTGCAAGCAGCCAATCGAGATGAGCCGCGAAGCGCTGCTCGCTGCCGGCTACCGCGATGAAGAACTGGCCGACGACTGGAAACCATACGGCCCGGTCGGCTGCGACCGCTGCCTGGGCTCCGGCTACAAGGGACGCGTGGGCATTTACCAGATCATGCCGATCACCGCGGCCATCGAAAAGATCATCCTGTCCAACGGCAACTCGATGGAGATCGCCGCCCAGTCGGAAGCCGAAGGCGTGAAGTCCTTGCGCCGCTCGGGCTTGATGAAAGTGAAACAAGGCCTGACGAGCCTCGAAGAAGTACTCGGCTGTACCAACGAATAGGATCAACTATGGCAACTTCTCTCCCGTCGCGCGGCGGTGTGCAAATCAAGGAATCGATCTACGCCTGGGAAGGCAAGGACAAGTCCGGCAAGACCGTCCGTGGTGAACTGCGTGCCGGAGGAGAAGCCATCGTCAACGTGACGCTGCGGCGCCAGGGCGTGCTCGTCACCAAGGTCAAGAAAAAGGTTTATCGCAGCGGCAAGAAAATTTCTGAAAAGGATATTGCGCTGTTCACGCGCCAGCTGGCGACGATGATGAAAGCGGGCGTACCGCTGCTGCAATCGTTCGAGATCGTCGGCAAGGGCCACGCCAATCCATCGATGGGCAAGCTGATCATGGATTTGCGTGGCGACATCGAAACCGGTACCAGTCTGAACAACGCGTTCCGTAAGTACCCGCTGTATTTCGATCCGCTGTTCTGCAACCTGGTGGGCGCCGGCGAACAGGCCGGTATCCTGGAAGAATTGCTGAACCGCCTGGCGATCTACAAGGAAAAAACCATTGCCATCAAGGCCAAGATCAAATCGGCCCTGATGTACCCGGTATCGATTCTGGCCATTGCCTTCATCGTCACTGCCGTGATCATGATCTGGGTGGTGCCGGCATTCAAATCGGTATTCGAGAGCTTCGGCGCCGACCTGCCGACGCCGACGCTGATCGTGATGGGCATTTCCGACTTTTTCGTCACCTGGTGGTACCTGATTTTTGGCGGCATCTTCGGCAGCCTGTACTTCTTCTTCCAGAGCTGGCGCCGGTCGCTCAAAATGCAGCAGACCATGGACCGCCTGCTGCTGAAAGCGCCTATTTTCGGCATCGTGGTACGCAAGGCCACAATCGCCCGCTGGACCCGCACGCTGGCGACCATGTTTGCCGCCGGCGTGCCGCTGGTCGAAGCGCTCGACTCGGTCGGCGGCGCCGCCGGCAACGCGGTCTACCTGGAAGCGACGCGCAAGATCCAGACCGAAGTTGCCAGCGGTACCAGCCTGACGGTGGCGATGCAAAACGTGAATGTGTTCCCGACCATGGTCACGCAGATGGTCGCGATCGGTGAAGAATCGGGCGCACTCGACGCGATGCTGGGCAAAGTTGCCGACTTCTTCGAGGAAGAAGTCGATGAAGCGGTGGCCGGCCTGTCGTCGCTGATGGAGCCGATCATTATGGTGATCCTGGGCGTCATCATCGGCGGCCTGGTCATCGCGATGTACCTGCCGATCTTTAAACTGGGGTCGGTGGTGTAAAGGCGCGATTTGCAAGATTTGCCGAAGGGGAGCGCGCGCTCCCCTTTTTATGTCGGCACTTTGTTGAAGCATGCAGATCACGACCAGTTATCATCCAGACTTTCCGCTGCCAGGCCACCACCTATGCAGATTACCTTGATCCGGCACGGCAAGCCCATCCTGCCACCAAGCCGGTGGCTGGCGCCGTACGAGATGGCGCAATGGATTGCGGCATACGACCAATCGCTGGTCGAGACAACGACTATTCCGGCGGCGAGCTTCGCGGCCTGCAGCGGCGCCACCATCATATTTGCCAGCACACTGGCACGGGCGATGTCTTCGGCATCTGCACTGGGGCATCACGCGCCGTGCATTGACGCAGTGTTCCGCGAGGCAGCCCTGCCCTTTCCTCTCTGGCGCTTCCCGCGCCTGCCCGCGCCGCTGTGGGCGGCCCTGTTCCGGCTGTCCTGGCTACTGGGCTATTCCCGTGGCGCCGACGCGCTGGCAAGCGTGACTGCACGCGCGAGGAATGCCAGCGCCCTGCTGGTCGCTGGCGCAGCAGACGGTAGGGTATTGCTGATCGGTCATGGCGTCATGAACCGTTTGATCGCACGCGAACTGCGGGCCGCCGGCTGGACTGGCACAGGAATGCATGGCAGCGGTTACTGGAGCACGGTGAGCCTGAAGTCGCCCGGCTGATCGCGCTGCAGTGCGTTGCATTGCGTTGCACCGCATCGCATCGCACCGCGGTCTGGCCGGCTGCGCCCGGGATGGACTATGGTGTGCGTGCTGGCCGTGGGCGCCCGCGGCGAGACACGCTTTGACTTCTGGTGTGCGAAGGCTGGCAGGTAAAATACACCATGGCCTCCAAAAAAAATCCGGTTTATCCCGGCCCCACCACCGGTCGCGGCGCCGTGCTCGCGGTACTGCTGTCGCATGAAGACCAGGCTGGCGCCGAGCCACTGGGAGGCCGCGTCACGCTCGCTGCCATTGTCAAATCGTTGAAGCGCAAATACCACTGGCCGATCGAGACCAGCAGTTTTCCGGCCAATGGTCCCGATGGCCGCGCCACGTGGGCCACGGTCTACAGTTTGCCGGAAAAGGTAGTGGCGGCAGCGTTGAAAGGCGAAGGCGGCACGTGGATGCTTGAGCGGGTAATGGCGCGCCGCGCACGCGTCGATGCGTTCCGCCCAGGCCGCAGCGCCGGGCAGCACCACGAAGGTGAAGGCGAACGCGAACTTGACAGCGAAGGTGAACGCGAACGCGAACGCGAAGAATAAGCTTACGCCGTGCCCGTGCGGCGCCAGTGATCGGCCACGCACTGGCCCAGGTAGCGTAGCAGCGCCAGCGGTTTGCGCCGGCCAGCGCTGTTCCTGCGCATCCGCTGGGGCAGGAAAAAACGGCTAAAGGCCACCAGCGCGTTCGCGTCAGCCACGTGAAAGCGGCCATTCATCCGGGTCGTATCGAAGCCAAGCTCGTTCATGAACAGAAACACTGCATTCGACGAGCTCGTTGACACCTGGTACGCCGCGCCGCCAGGCAGCACCCGCAGTCCCTTGCGGTACGAGCAACGCACGGTTTGCTGCAGGTCGATCAGCAGAATATCCAGCGGCGCCATCTGTTGCAAAAGCTCAAGCAGTTGCGGCAAGTAGTGCAAGTTGCGCGCGACCGTGCTGCGGTAGGCATCGAACGCTGCCTGCACCTCGGACAGCGGCGCCGCCGGTGCGGCCGGCAACAGCGGCAAGCCGCTTGCCGCCAGCGCCGACCAGTGTACCAACGCGCGCAGATGGGATTCCTTCAAACTCGCCGCTGTCGCAGTGCCCAGGTCGAAACTGGCGCCCGGCTGCAGGAACCGGATCGACGGCGCCATCCTGGCGAGGCGCACCGCATCGACGACGCTGCGTGGCGAATTCTGCGCCGTGTTCAGATACGCATTGTCGGGATGGCTGAAATAGACAAACGACGCGAACGGAATGATCAGGCCGGGTTCGAGCGTGGCGATCTGCATAGCCATGTGCGCGAGTTTTTCACCGGCAGCGTGATGGTGGCGGTCGCGCTGGTCCTGGTTGCCTACCCAGTTGGCGTAACCGAATTGCGTCAGCAGCACATCGATGCGCGGTACCAGTGCAGCCACGCTGGCCTTGATGCGTTGGCACTGCTCCGGGCTGGCAACCACGCAATCGTTCAGGTTCAGCAGCGTGCAGGTGCCGCTCTGGATCAATGCCCACGAATCGCCGTCGCTGTGCGGAAAAACCGCGATGCGGAGGTCGGGCGACAGGGACACCGGTTCGCCCGGCGTGCACGTGATGACAGCGAAACCGAGCTTGCGCAGGAACCCGGCCACGCGGCCGTCCAGCGTGCGCTGATACAGGAACGACACACGCACGCGCGCATCTGCTTTCAACAGCTTGATGAACGCGATTGAAAAGTGGTCGGGGTGTTCGTGCGAGATCCAGACGAACACCGGCAAGGCCATCCGGTTCAGCTCGGCGATAAGAGTGGCGTTGCTGGTTGAGCGGTCGAGCAGGCTCCAGCCATTATTGAAAGCACTGCCCTCCACCCAGGGATCGACCAGCAGCACCGCATTGTCGTTGCGCACCATGAACGAAGCGTGGTTGACAAAAGTGAACTGGTTGCGCGCCATGGCAATTCCTCACAGGAAAGAAGAGACCAGCGTAGCGGAGCGGCGGTTTGCTGCGACTGATCCGCAACAAGTGCGTCGCCAAAGCCCGTGGCGGGTGTTGCAAGCGCCCACAAAGGATGTAAAACACCCTAAAATGGTTGTCCTGGAGAATCGCCGCATCCCTTTTGCAACTGGAACTTTATGCTACTCGACGCATTCGACTTGTATTTCACTATCCCGCCCGGCAGCATGAGCGCAGCGCTGGTTGCCGGCGTGTTCGGCCTGCTGATCGGCAGCTTCCTGAACGTGGTGATTTACCGCGTGCCGGTCATGTTCCGGCGCGAATGGGAAAACGACGTGGCCGAGGAACAGGGTAAGGAACTGCCGCACACCGGGCGCTTCAATCTGATGGTGCCACGTTCGGCATGTCCACATTGCGGCCACCGGATCACGGCGCTGGAAAATATTCCGGTCGTCAGCTATCTGGTGTTGCGCGGCAAATGCAGCCAGTGCAAGGCGTCAATTTCGCCGCGCTATCCCATCATTGAAGCGGTCACCGGCGTGCTGTCGGCTGTCATGGTCTGGCACTTCGGCACCGGCCTGCTGGGGATGGGCTCGCTGGTGTTCCTGTACCTGTTGATCGCGATGAGCATGATCGACTATGACACCCAGTTTTTGCTCGACAACATGACGCTGCCGCTGCTGTGGCTGGGTCTGCTCATCAACCTGAACGGCACGCTGGTGCCGCTGCACGATGCCGTCATCGGCGCAGCGGCGGGGTATATGTCGCTGTGGACCGTGAACTTTCTCTACAAGCTGGTGCGCGGCCATGACGGCATGGCCGGCGGCGATTTCAAATTGCTCGCTGCACTCGGTGCGTGGATGGGCTGGGCGCTGCTGCCGGCCATCATTTTGCTGTCGTCGGCGGTAGGCGCGGTGATCGGCCTGTCGCTGATGGTGTTTGCCGGGCGCGGGCGCGACACCAAAATCCCGTTTGGCCCTTACCTGGCGGGCGCCGGTCTGATCGCGCTGCTGTACGGGAAGCAGATCATGGTCGCCTTCCAGTCGTATGGCAGCTAGCATGGCGGCGCGGTTTTCAGTCGGACTGACCGGCGGCATTGGCTGCGGCAAAAGCACGGTGGCCGACCTGTTCGCCGAGCGCGGCGCGGCACTGGTCGACACCGATGTCATCGCGCACCAGTTGACCACACCCGGTGGGGCGGCCATGCCGGCGCTGCTGCGGGAATTCGGCCTGGACGTCGCCACGCCGGACGGCGCGATGGACCGCACCCGCATGCGCGACCTGGTGTTTGCCGATCCCGGCGCGCGTACGCGTCTGGAAGCCATTCTGCACCCCATGATCCGCCTCGAGACCGCGCGCGCCGCCCTGGCCGCGACCGGCGCATATGTCATCTACGTGGTGCCGCTGCTGATTGAATCGGGCAACTGGCGCGCGCGGGTGCAGCGCGTACTGGCCATCGATTGCCGGGAGTCGACGCAGATTGCCCGCGTGATGGCCCGGAATGGCTTGCCGGAATCACAAGTGAAGTCCATCATGGCGGCTCAGGTAAGCCGACAGCAACGGCGCGACGCGGCCGACGACGTCATCGACAATGATGGCGACCTGGCTGCCCTGACACCACAAGTGGCACGTTTGCACGCGTTTTACCTCGCGCAAGCATAGAAACCGGTCGCGCCGATCACCCAGCGTTTGTAATTTTCGCGCGCTTGGTTCAGAATCACGAGATTGCCTCCAGCCCACACGTTCCCACCAAAAGGATGTCATTTTGATCGTCTACGAATATCCTTTCAACGAGCGTATTCGCACGTTGTTGCGGCTGGAAGACCTGTATGACAAGTTCAAATTTTTCGTTGGGCAAGACCATCCCCTGCAGCACCACGTCGCGCTGGCGACCATCTTCGACATGCTGGAAGTGGCCGGCCGCGCCGATTTGAAATCCGACCTGCTGCAGGAACTCGAACGCCAGAAGCAGAGTCTGCTGTCGTACCGCACCAATCCCAATGTGGAGGCCGAGACGCTCGACGCCGTGCTGGCCGAACTCGACACTGTCAGCAGCGCGCTGGTGTCCGCGCAGGGTCGCACCGGCCAGAACGTGCGCGACAACGAGTGGCTGATGAGCGTCCGCGGCCGCACCATCATTCCTGGCGGCGCCTGCGAATTCGACCTGCCGTCGTACCATGCCTGGCAACAGCGCCCGTCTCAACAGCGCTACCAGGACATCATGGGGTGGTTCGGCCCGCTGGCCCCGTTGTTCGATGCTTTATCCCTTGTCTTGCGCCTGCTGCGCGATTCGGGCGGACCGGTTAACATGATGGCGGTCGCCGGCAGCTATCAGCAAATGCTGCAAGGTAAGCTCTACCAGATGCTGCGCCTGACAATCGACGAAACGCTAGGTGCGATCCCCGAAATTTCGGCAAATAAATACATGCTGTGGGTGCGTTTTACCAGCCAGGGCGGCGACCTGAAACCGAAACCGCGCGAAGAAAATACGCCGTTCCAGCTGACGCTGTGCAATTTTTAAGATGAGAGAGATTCGTAGTCATGACCGTTGTAGCCTGCCCCACCTGCGCAAAAAAAGTCGAATGGACCGCGGCGAATAAATTTCGCCCGTTCTGCTCCGAGCGTTGCAAACAAATCGACCTGGGCGCCTGGGCCGAAGAAAAATACACCATCCCCGCTGCCGCACCCACCGAAAAGCTGGAAGACCCGCTCGAGCCGTGAACGCCTGCACGGTGGTCAACTGAAAGGATCACCGTGCCATTTGTCACACTGACCGTCCGCAAGCCAAAAACCGCCGCCTTCAAAGCCGGCGTTTTCGACGCTGTCCATGCCAGCCTGGTCGCCAGCGGCGTCCCCGTCACCGACACATTCCAGCGCGTGCTCGAACTCGACGCCGAAGATTTTCGCTTTGACACCGGTTACCCCGACCTGACCTCGCCGCGCACCGACGATTTCGTGATGATTGAAATCCTGTGGTCGGTCGGACGCAGTGTGAAGATCAAGAAAAAATTGTTGACGGAGTTGATGGCAGCGCTCTCCACCCTCGGCCACAACCCGGAAAACATCATGGTGATATTCAAGGAAACCGGTTGGGAAAACTGGTCATTCGGCGGCGGCCGGCTGCTGCACACCTGACCACAAGTGCCTAACCCGGGGTCAGGTCTGCCATTCGTACACGAGCTCTGCAATTCGACGTTGGCAGACCGTCTGCGCTCCTT
>JALYUM010000046.1 GCA_030853745.1 Pseudomonadota bacterium
CCCTACTAGCGTGAGCATTACCAGCGCCAATGGGAACAAGCAGATTACTTTCTTATATTTCGCCATTACGATCAAGATATCGATCAAACCTGCTTGATCGGTCTGTACGGGGTGCATTTGTCCAACCTGCTCATTATCTAAATTACTCATACTCATTGCCAGCGATCATGTCCATTTTGTCCAGTTTCAGTAAGTTTAGAAACACGGGTACTTAATCTCGCAAGGTCTTGAATGCTGCAGCACCAAGCCCAAAGTTGGCGAGAATCTGAGTCCACTCACGCGCGCCTGTCATAAACTTAGTCCACTTCGTTTCTTTGTCTAGCTTTTCCGGCACCACGATACTGTCACCTGGCATCACTTCGGTTGAACCAAAGCTGCCCGAATACCATCTACCCGAATCGCGCGATACAACGCTGCCATCGACGCGTAAAACAAAAACATTGTCGATATCTGCATCGGCGCTGACGCCAACCGTCTTCAGGTAATCGCTGACGCGGGTATTCGGTTTCCAAAGCGGCGATGCCTCAGCGTTAACCGCGCCGAACACGTTGATAAACTCAGGACGGGACGGCACTACCAGGCGATCGCTATTTTCCAGCCTTAGCTGTGGGAGCGCCGAGAATTTCTTTTCCTGCGGATCTATGTTGAGAGCAATACGTCCGGTCGGCTTTAGTGCGCGCACCCTTGCAATAGCCTGATTTGCTGCTGCAATCTCCGCTTGCCGACGCGCTTCCAATTGCACCGCATCGGCCGCACTGCTGACGTTGGCGATGCTTCGCGACTGCTCATTGCGGGCCTGTGATTCCAGGCGTACCGCGACTTTTTCAAGGTTGATTTCTTGCTGTTTGCGAACCTGCTCACGATAAAATTCGGTACCGAACAGATAGGCGTTATTAGTTGGGCCACCAGCCTTGGCCAACAGCGATTGTAGAGTTTCTCCGGCCGTCATCTGGTAGACGCCAGGCACATTCACTTCACCTTCGACGCGAACGAATACCCGGCGCTTGTCCATCGGCACCGCCACATCCTGCTGCGAAAAGATCGTCACCGTGTCGCCAGGTTCCAGTTGAACATTGTCTGGACCGTTTGGATTGGAAAATACTTTGCCGAGATTGAACGGCACAAGGTTGACGCTCAGGTCTGTGCGGTTCAGCCGCTCCACTACAGCATAATCCCAGTTGATCTCATCGACAGAACTGCCGATGCGCGATGCAATGTTTTCGACCTGCTCGTTCGCTTGCCGCTCATCACCAACATTTAAAGCGGCATTCTGGCGCTTGATGGCGTTACGCGTAATCAGATATTGACGGCTCGGGATAAGATCGCTGATGCGCATGCCAGGTTTGAATGGTGCACGCACTGCCTGATCAACATTTCCGCGCAAAACAATTGCGTTCGAAAACTCCGGGGCGATTGCGGTGACGTTCAACACGTCGCCATCTTTCAAGGTGCGTTTGATGCCTTGCGCGTCCAGTGCAAACTGTTCCACGGAACGCGGCTGATTTTTACCTGAGTCGATGCGTTCGAGAAAGGCACGGCGCGGGTCAGCCACTACTGGGGTGCCGCCAGCATAATCAAGCAGCGACTCAATTGTGTCGCTACTGGTTTTCAATTCGTAAATTGCGGGGGTGTTGACCTTGCCGACCAAGGCGACGTGACCGCTTGCCTTCGGAATATAAATAGTGTCGCCGTCCTGCAACTTCATGTCCGTCGACTTGTCGCCCTTGCCGATGAAGGAATACAAATCCAACTCGGCCGCAACTTTGCCGCCGCGTTTGATTTGCACGTGCCGCATACTGCCGTTGGCATTAGGTCCGCCGCTGGCAAACAGTGCAGTAACCAGAGTAGACAGGCTTGACACGTTGTACGTGCCTGGGCGGCTAGCTTGTCCGACCACGTAAACAGTAATTGAGCGCAGGCGGCCAAAGTTGACGTTTACGGTCACGCCTTTGTACAGGCGCGCAACCGCGTTCCGGATGACGGCTTCCGCGTCGCCTGCCCGGACACCGGCCAATGGAACCGAACCGATAGTGGGGATCGAAATCAAGCCATTCCGGTCGATCGTTGCACGATAGTCGATGTCGATACTGCCCCAGCCGCGGATCATCAATTCATCACCAGGGCCCAGCGCGTAATCAGCAACGACAGGGGCATTGGAAACAGGAGCAAATGTCGACGGTGCATTGGCGAAGAATTCGGCGCCGAACACGGGCAACTGCGTACCAGTATTATCGAATACAAATTTCTGAAACTCGCTGGCGAATGGCTTGCTGCCTGTAGTTGCGGATGGGGCCAAGCCAGTTCTTGGGCGCGAGGGCGCGGCATTGCGCTCGCCGGTCACGCCAGCTGCACCAGTTTCTTCTTGCTCACCGGCAGGCCGGTTGATAATGCTCACCCGTTTTGCCGCTGGCACTGGAGCGTCCGCAGCAGACGCCGATTCTTGACCGAACAAATCGCTTTTGGAAGGGGTGTCTTGCGCAGAGACAGAAGTGGAGGCCAAGGCTAGCGCCAAAGCTATCAGACGAGTGGTGAATTTAGACATTAAGCGGTATGAGAGGAGAAGAACTGGGGATCGTTTTTCTTTAACTCGGTATGTTACCGCAAACCGTTGAATGGAGGAAATAGATATTTGACAACAAATTCCTATTCTCACGCTTTATACAACGCCACATACGGCAAACCCAGTTAACAAAATTGGTTTATGCAATTTAAATGCGAGGCGGGTTTTTAGTGACTACGACGCTATATTGGGATCCTCGATTCGACATCTTCGGCGCCGCCCGCATCGGTGGCAGGGAAATCGACGCTGGCGAACGTGGTGCCCAGAAAGTACTGCGCTAACCGAAATCAAGCTGCGCGGCGTGTGGTCGGGTGAAGATTACCAAGATACAGCTGCACTACTCGCCCCACTCAGACGATATCTGGGCAAATAAGCGCCAGTCGGCCCCGATATAGGTTTTCTGGCGCTGGATAAATCACGAAGCTTCCGGCTCGACCTGGCTGACCACTGGCGTGGTGCGGGACACGCGGAACCAGCGTCCACGCACCATCCGGCGGTAGATCGTTACGTACAACACGACCTGGGCAAACACCATGAAAATGGCAACCGGGATCGACTGACCGAACAAGACGCCGCACGCTGCAGTCGCCGCAATCCACGGCGCAATCACACCCGCTGTCGTTGCGTTGCGCAGCCACGTCAACTCGGTCGGCATAGGAATGATCTTGCGTACCACCCGGCGATATACCAGCGTATGCAAGTGCAACGCATCGGGTGCTCCTGGGCTGACCTTTTTAACGACGCGGCGACGGTAAATGCTAAACAGCACCTCGATCACGGGGTAGGCACAGATTGATAATACCTGCCAGGCATTTACCGTTGGGTTGCGTGCCAGCAACAAGACTGCAGTTTCGGCTACCCAGAAACCCAGAAAATAGGCGCCGCCGTCACCGAGGAACAGTTTGCCGCGCGGAAAATTGACTAGCAGGAAACCCAGCGCAGTTCCCGCGCCGAGCAAACCCAGCACGGCAACCATGTTATCGCCGACCTGCCAACCGAGCGCACCCAGTGCCAGCGACATGATCATGATGACGCTGCCGGCCAAGCCATTGAATCCATCGATGATATTGATGGCGTTGGCGCCGCCGGCCACCACGATGGCTGTCACTACAAGGGCGATGGCTGGAATGTTCAGCAGCATATCGACACCCCAGATATCGAGCTTAATTACAGTGGCGCCCAGAATAACACTGGCGAGTACCGCGCTCCCAATGGTCGCGATCAGGCGCGCCCTAACCGACACGGTTTTGGTCATGTCCTCAGTCATGCCAGCAATAATGGCGGGCGATGCTGCCAGCAATAACATAAAAACCGAGAAGACTTGGGAAGGGCTCAGGATACCTGGCCAAAATTTCCAAAACACCGCTGTGGCCGCGAGAATGCCGCCCACGACAGCAAAGCCGCCGATGCGTGGCACTGCGGTGTGATGAACCTTTTGAACTCCACCGAGGTCATGGTCGTGCGACAACCAACCATGCCATTTTTCAGAAGCGACGATCGATATGCAAATCAGGAAACTTATTGTGGCGGCCACGCCGCCAACGATCAGCAGGAGATTCAACGCCATTGCGCAACCTCGTTACTTCGGACGCCATGCAAACTAACGCTCACCAGATTGGCCAAGATGTGGTGATCGCAGTTCAGGAAGTGATACAAGACGGAGGTAAGCGCAATGCGTGATGTCATGTGCATTATTTCTTTTGCAAGTTCTGAGGTTGTAATTCGAACGCCGATCAGGTGGTTACCTGCGATAAAGTTGCTATTCCGGCCAGAAAATTCGTTTCGCTCAGCTTTGTGAACGAGTTGTTACAGAGCTGATTTTCTATTTTACAACAATCAGTACCTAATCTAAAAGTGCAAAAGTAACAACTAATGTGTAAAAAGCTTCAATATTGTTGAATTTCTTCGATGAGGTTAACGAGAAAAATCCACGAAATTTACGATTTTTAATGCTAAATACGCAATTTTTTGGCATTTAAAGGAGAAGTTGCCCTACTTTTTAACACCTGAATTTTGATTCGGGGAAAATATGCACATATGTCTAATCTTTGTAACGAAACATGTATTCGTCGCTTTTCTGAAACAAAGAATGGATAAGTCATCGCTTTAATGCCAATAAATCAAAAGATATAGAAAGTTAATTTTTAGCGTTATATCGAAGTAATTTTATTTGGAGAAGAAATGGTTGCAGCTTGCAGGTCACCTGATCGATTTGCAGCCATGTATGCAGTGACTACGTTGACAGTCTCAAAGCGCCCCGCTTAAAATCGCGCCGTCAGAACGAGGGCAGGCTGGATGGTTAGCCCAGCCGGCGCCAGCAGCGCGCCACTCTCCACCCACGCGGATCCAGACAGTTCATTGCGCATGCAGCCGCAGCTGAACTGGTCGCGCAGGCAATTCCGGCGTCCCAGTGCAGCGTGGCGCGTGCCGTCATCATTTATGGGACCGACATGTCAGCCACACCACTTTCCATTGCCGATCAAACCCTGGCACGCGTCGATGTCGAGCAATTGCTGGCAGGCCGCACCACTGCCCTCACCTTCGAGCGCTGCGCGTTCGATGATGCCGACCTGTCACGCCTCGACCTGCGCGACTGCGTGTTCATCCGCTGTACCGCCACCGGCGCCTCCTTCGCGCGCGCGCAACTCGGTGATACGCGTTGGCAGTCCTGCCGCCTGGGCCGCGCAGATTTCGGTCTGGCCGACCTGACTGACAGTCGCTTTAACGATTCCGATTTGAACAACACCAACTGGAACCGGTCGCTGTTGGCGTCAGCTGTTTTCGACGGTGTGAAACTGACAGGTGCCACGTTTTCGGATGCGCGCACGCTGGGTTTGTCGTTCCGCGACAGTTTATTAGTCGGGGCGGATCTGCGCGGTGTGGGCTTTCGTAAACAACAGCTGGTCGGCGTCGATTTTTCCAGCGCAGATTTGGCCGGATGCGATTTTCGGGAGGCAGTTTTTGAGGGTGGCAGCCTGGCAGAAGCGAATGTGCGTCAGGCGAAGTTTGATGGGGCCGATTTAAGGCAGGTGGCACTGGGCGCGTTGAACATCGAGCAGGTGGGAAATTTCCGCCGCGCGATGATTTCGCATGAGCAGGCGGCGTCGCTGGCCATCAGTATGGGGATGCTGGTGGGGTAGTTTTTTATGCGGCACACAGTTTTTGCGGCGTTGCCGCGCGCACTCCCAAGTGCTGCTTGCGTGATATGGGCCCCTGCCTTCGCAGGGGTGACGACTCTTAATTTGTTGGCTAAAAACGTCACCCGGTGAAGGCCGGGGCCTAGGGCCTATACCACCTTAACAATTCCGAGCTGCTCACCCCAACTTTTTGACTACCTGCTCGATCGCCCCAAACACGCTTTTCCCCGCTTTATCGAGCATCTCGATCCGGATCGTGTCGCCAAAGCGCATGAATCCGGTTACCGGCTCGCCGCCCGCGATCGTTTCCAGACAGCGCTTCTCCGCAATGCACGAGTAGCCCCGTTTGACATCCTTGTTCGACACTGTCCCGGACCCCACAATCGTGCCGGCCCGGGCGTT
This sequence comes from Pseudomonadota bacterium, assembly GCA_030853745.1. Lineage (GTDB taxonomy): Bacteria > Pseudomonadota > Gammaproteobacteria > Burkholderiales > Burkholderiaceae_D > JALYUM01. Next base: position 6,100 of record JALYUM010000046.1, read on the forward strand.
GCGTGTCTTGCACAGGTGCGCAATCAGCTGGGCGAAGTTGAACGCCATCTCGTCGCCGGCCTGCGGCTGCCCAACCAGCGCGCCGTTCCACGAAGAACGCAGCGCCAGGTGCACCTTGGCTTGCTTCCACGTATCACCCAATTCATCCGGCGTTACCGCCACGGGCGCAAATGCCGTGGCCGGTTTCGACTGCACGAAACCGAAGCCTTTGGCGAGCTCGTCGGGAATCAGATTGCGCAGCGAAACATCGTTGACCAGCGTAATCAGCCGCACCTGCGCCAGCGCCTGGTCGGGTGTGGCACCCATCGGCACGTCGCCGGTGATGACCGCCACCTCGGCCTCGAAGTCGATCCCCCACTCTTCATGCGCCAGCACGATGTCATCCATGGCGCCCAGGAAATCGTCGCTGCCGCCCTGATACATCAGCGGCTTATCGTGGAACGACGCCGGCATGTCGGCGCCGCGGGCGCGCCGCACCAGCGCCACGTGGTTCAGGTAGGCCGAGGCATCGACCCACTGGAAGGCGCGCGGCAATGGCGCCATGCATTGGGCCGGATCAAGATCGAAGCTGCGCGCGGCGCGGCCGGCGTTGAGCAGGCTGGAGAGTTCATCCAACTGCGGCGCCACGAAGGCCCAGTCGTCCAGCGCGGCTTGCAAGGTTGGCGCAATGCCATCGGCCAATTGCGCGGTTTTCAGGTCGCGGGCGACCACCATCAGCTGACCGTCGCGGCTACCATCGCGCAGCGTCGCCAGCTTCATGCAGCTGGTGCCAGCAAACCCATCTGCTCAGCAGTGAGATAGCACCACTCGCCCTCGGCAATGCCCAGCGCGTCCAGCGTCAACGCGCCTATTGCCGATCTGTGCAGCGCGCTACAGTGGTTGCCAGCAGCAGCAAGCATGCGTTTTACCTGGTGATACTTGCCCTGCTCCAGAACAATTTCGAGCTGATTTTCACCACGCCTGATGCACGAAACAGCCGCCAGCGGCGCTGGCTCATCATGCAGTTGCACGCCTTTTAATAGTTGCGCAACCAGGTCGTCGGTGACGGGCTGCTCGGTGGTGGCCTGATAAATCTTGGGCACGTGGCGCTTCGGCGACGATTGGGCATGAATGAAAGGACCATCGTCCGACATCAATAACAGGCCGGTAGTATCGTGATCGAGGCGGCCGACCGGCTGCACTTCGCGCCAGGTAAATTGTTCCGGCAACAAGGTCAGCACACCTGGATGGTGACTCGGTTTGCGCGAACATTCGAAGTTGGCGGGCTTGTAGAGGGCAATGTACAACTGCATGCGCACCGGCCATACTTCGTCGAACACCGTCAGCACCAGGCCTTCGGTCTCGAATGTGGTTTTGTAGTTGGTGGAAGGGGTGCCATCGATAACGACATCGCCATCTTCGATCAGCGCGCGGCAGTATTTGCGCGTGCCAAAACCCTGCGATTGCAGGATGCGGTCAAGGGATAATTTGCTCATGGGCGAGACTGTAACAGATGGCATTCACGGGCAACGACTTGCCGCAAAGAACAATCCAGCGTGATCGCATTGAGCAGAATCTAGTTTGAGCGAGATCAAAGCTCGGATTTTTCCTAATAGATACACTCAAACCTCAGTAGGAATCGGCCTAACAAACTCCGCGATTCCTCCGGGGGCTCGTTAGGACAACATAACCGTACTTTGAGGACTGCCATGGAAAAGTTCACGCCAGCTGCACCGTATTTGACTGCGCACAATGGCCCGGACGGCAACAACAATTGCACAATCGTCGATGCCAGCGCGCTGCTGTATCAAGCTGCGTTGCGCGCCGCCGTTGTGCGCGAACAGGTAGCAATGCTGGCCACCCGCCTCGCGATGGCGCGCTGGACCGCCAGAAATCTCGCGCCCGCGGGCCAGGCGGATTATCTGGCGCCGCCCTGTCGCGCTGCGTTCTATGCACGCGCCCAGGAAGATTTTTTTTCCTGGATCGAGCGTGGTGGTGTTTGGGAAGGCGATGGAACGTCAACCATGCCTGCTTCAACGCAAAACGACGGCGCAGAGGCCGTCGTTTACACTACCGAATTGCTACAGCGGGGTACACCATCTGAGGAATAAAAATTCTCTCGAAAGCCGCATGCGATAGCGCGGCGTAGACGCGTTTTAGGTACAACATTGGGACAAACCTGAAGTAGCTATAAACTTCTCCTTTTGGTGCAGACCACGCGTTCAATATACGCCAGCCACACCAATTTACAAGAGGTTTATTGATACAGCTCAGCGTACACGCGGCAATACTGTGCCAGACACAGCGCGCACTGCGCCCCCGCCCACCGAGGCGCCAAACTTCTTCAGCACCCGTTCCGGCAAACCTTCGTGGGTCGTGTAATCGATGATGTCTTCCGCTTTGACAATATCGCGCGCCACGGTGTCGACGGTGCCATAGCCATCTGCCAGGCCCATCTCGACTGCGCGCGCGCCGGTCCAGTACAGGCCAGAGAATGTCTCCGGCGTTTCTTTCAGGCGCTTGCCACGTCCGGCCCGTACCACGGCAATGAACTGACCATGAATTTCATCGAGCATTTCCTGGGCATGCGCCTTGTGCTTGGCCGATTGTGGGCTGAAAGGGTCGAGAAATCCCTTGTTTTCGCCGGCCGTCAGCAAGCGTCGTTCGACACCCAGCTTTTCCATCGTCCCGGTAAAGCCGAAACCGTCCATTAATACGCCGACCGAGCCCACGATGCTGGCTTTGTTGACGTAGATATCGTCGGCAGCCGCAGCAATATAGTAGCCGCCCGATGCGCAGATTTCGTCGACGACTACATACAGCGGCTTTTGGGGATAGGCTTTTTTAAGACGCAAGATTTCATCGACGATGATGCCGGCCTGAACCGGGCTGCCACCAGGACTATTAATGCGCAAAATAACGGCCGCAGAGCCGCTGTCAGCGTACGCCTTATTCAGCGCGGGCAGTACCGTGTCGGCCGAACCACTGCCTTCCGAGTCGATCTCACCGTTAATTTCTATCAACGCCGTGTGGCGGCCTGGCGAATCGCTGTCCGAATCGCTGAAATTGAAATCAAAATAAGCCCACAGGCAAAGGAACGCCAGCAACAAAAACGACACTTTGAAAAAGATGCTCCAGCGCCGCGCTGCTTTCTTCTCCCTGATAGTGGCAAACACCAGTTTTTCCAGGGTTTCACGTTCCCAGTTACCTACGGTGGGCGTTTGTGCCAGACGGCTATCCTGGGGAATGTTGTTATCGCGGGTATCGTCCGTCATGGCTCACTTTAGTTGGTCGGCGCCTGGATCTGCTGGTCCGGCTGCCAAAAAATCTTGCCTTCTTCTTCACGCACGATGATCGGACGCAAACGCCCACCCCGGCACGGCCCGCCAGCACAAACGCCTGTGTCCGGCAGATAAATCGCGCCGTGCGTGGCGCACATCAAATACACACCACTCGACTCGAAAAATTCGCCTTCCACCCAGTCCAGTTCGATGGGCACATGGGCGCAGCGATTCAGATAGGCGCGTGGCTGGCCCTGGTGGCGCACGACGAAACCCGTTGTCGCGTCACCGAACGCCCGTACCGGAAAGCGCACGCCGCGTCCGCCTTCAACGACATCGGCGGACACACATACGAGTATTTCGGGCATGGATTGCATCACAATATCGCTCACGCGTGTTCGCTCAGCCAGGTGCGCAACTGCGCCACATTGCTTGCCGAAAATACCGACGTGCACGTTGCTAATTGCGCAATTGGGTGCGCACCATATTCGACCGCAATGCCCGCCGCACCGGCATTCATGGCCATTTGCAGGTCATGCGTCGTGTCGCCGATCATAACGGTACGGCGCAGATCCTGGCCGAGTTCGCGGGTCAACTCTTGCAACATGGCAGGATGCGGCTTGGAAAATGTCTCGTCCGCGCAACGCGTCGCATCGAAGACCGATAGCAATCCGGCTGCGTTCAACGCGCGATTCAGGCCGACGCGGCCCATCCCGGTAGCCACCGCCAGGAAATATCCTTCCTGTTTGAGTTCGGCAAGCATTTCACGCACGCCGGCGAACAGCACCAGTTCGTGGTCCTGCGTCAGAAAATGGTAGCGATAACGTTCAACCATGCGCGGGTACTGCGACGTACTGAGCCCAGGCATGGCCACCTGCAAGGCTTCCGCCAGGCCGAGGCCAATTACGTGCGCGGCGGCAGCATCGGTGGGCGGCGTAACGCCGATATCTTTTGCTGCGGACTGGATGCACTTGACGATCGTTGCGGTGCTGTTCATCAGCGTACCGTCCCAATCGAAGACGATCAGATCAAATTGCTTTCTTGGCATGGCTGCCGGTCGTGGATAACGAACCGGATCTCCTGAATAGTAAATAGGTGTGCGGGAGAGTTCGGGTAAAAACTCAGCCCTGTGGTTTGCCCAAGCTTACCAAGAAACGCTCGCATTCTGGCGGCAATGTTGCATTCAAGGTCATCTGCTTGCCGGATTCAGGATGCGTGAAGGTAATCTGGTGCGCATGCAGGAACATGCGTTTCAAAGAGCCACGCGGAATTGTGCCTGACGCATCGGCTTTCAACAGCGCACGGTTCAACGCGAAGTCGCCGTATTTGTCATCACCAAGAATAGGGAAGCCGGACGATGACAGATGAACGCGAATCTGGTGTGTCCGTCCGGTTTTCAGTTCAGCTTCCAGCAAAGCAAAATTTGGCCATTTGCGCAGCAGGCTGAACACCGTGTGCGATTCCATGCCGCCGGCCTGCACGACCACACGGCGCTCGCCTTCGGCTGTCGTGTATTTATGCAGCGGCAATTTGATGTGCTGACGCGAATTTTTCCAGTCGCCAGCCACCATCGTCAGATAACGCTTGTCGGTCAGACCATCGCGCATCTGTTCGTGCAGATTAGTCAGCGCCGAGCGTTTTTTGGCAAGCAACAGCAAGCCGGATGTTTCACGGTCGAGGCGGTGCACCAGTTCGAGGAATTTGGCGTCCGGACGCGATGCCCGCAATTGTTCAATCACGCCATAAGAAACACCCGATCCGCCATGCACGGCGACGCCGCACGGTTTATCGATCACCAGCAGGTGCGTGTCTTCATGGATGATCGTGAATTCAGCGCCGGGAACGTGCGCGGTCGATTCTTTTTCGGCAATCCGGATCGGAGGGATACGTACCATATCGCCATCCTGCAGCCGATATAACTGATCGATCCGGCCTTTGTTGACGCGGACTTCGCCGGAACGCAGGATGCGGTAAATGTGGCTTTTCGGGACACCTTTGCAGATACGCAGCAGGTAGTTATCGATGCGCTGTCCGGCATCTTCTTCGTGGATGGTAATGAACTGCGCCTGCAGTGCTGCAGATGAAGGGGGAACAACATCGTCTTGCTTCTTCATTTCCTTTGTCTTCCCAGAAATTCTGTCTAAGTCCTTCATTTTGAATATATAATCGACAGGCGGTGGTCAAACCTCTGCTGTGTAAGAATTAAAACGATATTTTACACATGGGCGTCTCCATCGGCCCTGCCAAATTGCGAAATCGATGGAAAAACGTGTACGCACATTCCTGCGCGATTCAAGGTTGCACCGTTGTTGTAATCGGATTTACGCGCAGGGGTGAAGAATAGAATTGTTTGGATCACTAAGGATAAGTACCGGCAAGCCGTCCTTTGGTTCGGCTCGCTGGTTGATGGCGTCGATAACGCTTGCCGTTTCGCCCGACCCGAGAAGCCTCATCCTGAAGGCTTGAGAATAAAGGCAGGTTGTACCGCCTGGGAATCGAAGTCTTGGTTTGTTCGCTGTTCACTTGGTCTGGCTGGTTGTTGCACCTCGCTTGTTACCGCGCGCCCTTCATGCGGCGCAGTTTTATGACAAGCCGATGCGTGCGCTCGGCATGTCGATCGACCTCATGGCGCCCTGCGGCGCCCGCCCCGTTATTGCGAGGCGACGCCGCACATTCGGGCAGTTACCCCCTCCAACGTTCTGCTCCCCGCGTACTTTTATGTACCGCGCTGTCCTGACAAGACGGCATTGAGCGGCCCACATCGGGTCGTGGAGCACACAAATGAAACGTATGTTGTTTAATGCGACGCAGCAAGAAGAACTGCGCGTTGCCATCGTCGATGGTCAAAAACTGATCGACATCGATATTGAATCGGCCGGCCGCGAACAGCGCAAGTCGAATATTTACAAAGGTGTCATTACCCGCATCGAGCCTTCACTCGAAGCCTGCTTCGTCAGTTACGGCGAAGATCGGCACGGTTTCCTCCCATTCAAAGAAGTTGCACGCACTTATTTCCGCGAAGGCGTGGACGTGCGTAACGCTTCCATCAAGGAAGCCCTGCGCGAAGGCCAGGAAATCATGGTGCAGGTGGAAAAGGAAGAGCGCGGCAACAAAGGCGCCGCCCTCACCTCGTTCGTCTCGCTGGCCGGTCGTTACCTCGTGCTGATGCCAAACAACCCACGTGGTGGCGGTGTATCGCGCCGCGTGGAAGGTGAAGAGCGCCAGGAACTGCGCGAAACCATGGACAAACTCGATCTGCCGCAAGGCATGTCGGTGATTGCCCGCACTGCCGGCATCGGCCGCAATGTCGAAGAGTTGCAGTGGGATTTGAATTACCTGATGCAACTGTGGCGTGCGATTGAAGGCGCAGGTAAATCGGCATCTGGCGCTTTCCTCATTTATCAGGAGTCTTCGCTCGTCATCCGAGCGATTCGCGATTACTTCCAGCCAGATATCGGCGAGATCCTGATCGACACCGACGAAATCTACGACCAGGCCCATCAGTTCATGAGCCACGTGATGCCCGACATGGTGCACCGCGTAAAGCGTTATAGCGACGATGTACCGTTATTCTCGCGCTTCCAGATCGAACATCAGATTGAAACCGCATATTCGCGCACCGTGCCGCTGCCATCGGGCGGCGCCATCGTCATCGACCACACCGAAGCGCTGGTGTCGGTCGACGTCAACTCGGCCCGTGCCACACGCGGTTCCGATATCGAAACGACAGCGTTCAATACCAACTGCGAAGCTGCTGAAGAAGTTGCCCGTCAATTGCGCCTGCGCGATCTGGGCGGCCTGATCGTTATCGATTTCATCGACATGGAAGTAGCAAAAAACCAGCGCGAGGTGGAAACCCGCCTGAAAGATGCGCTGCACCATGACCGCGCCCGCGTGCAGATGGGCAAAATTTCGCGCTTCGGCCTGATGGAACTGTCGCGTCAGCGTTTGCGTCCGTCGCTGTCGGAAGGCTCGCACGTGACATGCCCGCGCTGCTCCGGCACTGGTCACATCCGCGATACCGAATCGTCGGCGCTGCAAGTGCTGCGCATCATTCAGGAAGAGGCGATGAAGGAAAACTCGGCCACCATCCACGTGCAGGTGCCCGTCGATGTTGCCGCTTTCCTGCTGAACGAAAAGCGTGGCGAAGTGCTCAAAATCGAGAACCGCCACCGCATTTCCGTGATCCTGGTGCCAAACAAACACCTCGATACGCCGCATTACAAGCTTGAGCGCATCAAGCACGACGATCCACGTCTCGAGGACAGCCAGGCAAGCTACACGCTGGCTGATTCGGCCGAAACCGACATGGCCTACAGCAAACGCCAGAAGGAAGAAGCCAAGCCGCGCCAGGAAGCCATGGTCAAAACCATCACGCCGGCCCAGCCCGCTCCCGTGGTCGACCGTACCGAAGCGGCGAAACCGGCTGCACCTGCGCCGGCACCCGCGCCGGTTGCTCAGGCGCCTGAAACGTTCATGGACAAGGTGCGCAATTTCTTCTTTGGCAAACCTGCACCAGCATCGGCGCAAGTGGCACCGGCACCCGCCCGTGCCCCGGCGCCCGCACCGGTGGTGGCCAGTGGCGATCGCAACAGCCGCGGTCCGCGGGCCCGTACCGGCCGCAATGGCAAGCCTGAGCGTGAACCACGCGAGCCGCGTGATCCGGCCGTCAAGCCAGTATTCGATGACGCTGTAAAACCGGCCGATGGCGCCGAAGCCAAGCCAGCACGTCCGCCGCGCCCACCGCGTCCGCCACGCGAACCGATGGAAGCCGGCGTGCCAGGTGCAGCACCGGTAGCGGCAACTGCGCGTGGCGAACGTCCCGAGCGCGGTGAGCGTCCGGAGCGTGGTGAACGTCCTGAACGCCAGCAGCGTCCGCCAAAAGAACGCGGCGAACGGCCGGAGCGTACCGAGCGTGCAGCGTTGCCAATCGACGCCAAGGCCGAAGATGTGGTGCTGGTGCAAACCGTGACATCGCAGGCGGTGACCGTGATCAGCAATGGTCCGGACGGCTTGCAGGAAGAGCACATCGACGTCACGAAAACCGTGACAGCGCTGGGTCCAAACGGTGAAGAGCAGGACGAAGGCGACGAGCCGCGCCGCCGCCGTCGTCGTGGTGGCCGCAACCGCAATCGCCGTGACCGCGAAGGCATGGAAGGTGACGAAAACAACCAGGCAGAAGGTGCTGAACCGGCCTTTACGCCGGTGGCCGATCAAGCTGCCAAAGAGCAGGTCCGCGCACCGAAAGCACCGATCGAGGTGACGGTGAAATCGGTACCGGAAACGGCAGCCTGGGAGTTCCCGACGACCGCGTCGATCGCCGCCAAGCATGCCGGGATCGTTGCGACGGTAGCCGAACAGGCGGCAGCGGTGGAAGTAGCTGCGGTCGCTGCGCCGGCGCAAGCTGCACAGGTGGTGGCCCCGCCAGCGCCAGCACCAGCACCAGCACCAGTTGCAGCGGAAGTTGAAGCGAAAGCCGATGCGCCAGCGGCGTTCCTGTTCCCGACCACTGCATCGATGGCCGGGTTGAAAACGCCAGAGCCCGCACCGATCGCGTTCCCGGTATCGACGCCGGTGGAAACAGCGCCAGTTGCCGCAGTGTCGGCTCCTGCGCCAACGCCTGCGCCGATGATGGCTCCGGCAGCGGTACCAGCGCAAGCACCAGCGCAGGCACCAGCCCCGGCGGCCGATCTGGATCAGTTGCTCGGTTCCGCCGGCCTGACCCTGGCGGCAACCGATCCGGAAAAGCTGCGCGCTGCCCGTGAAGCGGCTGAACAGGTCGCGCCACCGGTGCGCGTGCCACGCACCCGCAAACCGCTGCCGCCGCAAGCCGACGAGCCGCTGATTCAGATCGATACACGTCAGTAAACGTTGTTGAAATGAGCAAAAAGGGACGCCGCGTGCGTCCCTTTTTTTACGGGCACGGTTCCTGTGAGGACATGCCCATCATGATATCGTGTCGGCATGTCCGAAAAAATCATCATTCTGAGCGATGCCCGCTCGCGTATTCCAGCTGTTCCTGCCGTGCTTGCCACCCCTGACGGCCGCCTGACGGACGCCCTCGCGCGACCGTTGCAAGACTTGCGTATCTCCGTCACCGACCGCTGCAATTTCCGTTGCGTGTATTGCATGCCGAAGGAAGTCTTCGACAAAAATTATGCGTATTTGCCTCACTCGGCGTTGCTGTCGTTTGAAGAAATTACGCGCATGGCACGGTTGTTCATCGCCCACGGCGTCGAGAAAATCCGCCTGACCGGCGGCGAGCCGTTGCTGCGCAAGAATCTCGAGGAACTGGTTGCCATGTTGCGCGCGCTGCCTACCGTCAGCGGCCGCCCGCTCGACCTGACGCTGACGACCAACGGCTCGCTGCTGGCGCGCAAGGCGCAGGCATTGAAAGACGCAGGGCTCGACCGCGTCACCGTGTCGCTCGATGCGCTCGACGATGCGACGTTTCGCAGCATGAACGATGTGGATTTTTCGGTGGCCGACGTGCTGGCCGGGATCGATGCCGCGCATGCCGCGGGCCTCGGCCCCATCAAAATCAACATGGTGGTCAAGCGTGGCGTCAACAACGACCAGATCATCCCCATGGCGCGGCACTTCAAGGACACGCCGTACGTACTGCGTTTCATCGAATACATGGACGTGGGCGCATCGAACGGCTGGAACATGGCCGAGGTAGTGTCGTCGGGCGAAGTGATCGAGCGTATCGGCGCGATAATGCCGCTTGAACCGATGACCGCCAACTACACCGGCGAAACCGCAGCGCGCTGGCGCTACGCCGACGGCAGCGGTGAAATTGGTGTCATCTCCAGCGTCACGCAGGCCTTCTGCGCCGACTGCTCGCGCGCGCGCCTGTCCACCGAAGGCAAGCTGTACACCTGCCTGTTCGCCTCGCGCGGGCACGATCTGCGCGCACTGATGCGCGATGGCCGCAGCGATGCCGAACTGTCGAATGCCATTGCTGGCGTGTGGCATGGCCGCGCCGACCGCTATTCCGAAACCCGCACCATCAATACCGACGGCCTGGTGCGCGGCGCGCGCAAGGTCGAAATGTCGTACATCGGCGGTTGAACCGCATGCACACGATTTTTGGCCTGATCCTGGCTGGCGGACGCGGTGCACGCATGGGCAATGTCGACAAGGGATTGCAGCCGTTTCGCGGGTCCACGCTGGTGGCCACCGTGCTGGCGCGCCTGGCGCCGCAGGTGGCCAGAATGGCCATCAGCGCGAACCGCAATCTCGCTACCTACGCCGCGCTTGGCGTGCCGGTGTGGCCTGACGCTTCTGCAGATTTTCATGGCCCGCTGGCGGGACTGGCCGCGGGACTGCGCCAAGCCGAGGCTCCCCTGCTCCTCACCGCTCCCTGCGATTCGCCGTTTTTGCCAGGCGACCTGGCGGCACGCCTGCTGGCTGGACTGGTGGCACAGAACGCCGATATCGCGGTGGCAGTGACACCCGATGGACGCCGCCATCCGGTGTTTTGCCTGGTCAAGGCGAGCGTGCTGCCGGTACTGGACGCCTATCTGGATGGCGGCGGTCGCAAGATGGATGGCTGGTATGGCACCCTGCCAGTGGCCGAAGTGCTGTTCACCGACAGCGACGCATTCCGCAATATCAATACGCCCGGTGAACTGGCGGCGCTCTCCGATCCGGACGCACTGCCGGTGCGCGATGCCCAGCAGATCATCGCGCGCGCCATCACACCGGTGAACGCAGTCGAGCGCGTGGCATTGCGCGCGGCGCTCAACCGGGTATTGGCGCAGGATGTCATCTCCCCGATCAATGTGCCGGCGCATGACAATTCTGCGATGGACGGCTACGCCTTGCGCGGCGCCGATCTGGTGGCCGATGCACCGACGTGTCTGACCATTGCCGGTATCGCCTACGCGGGCAGGCCGTATGCAGAATCGGTCGGCACCGGCCAGTGCGTGCGCATCATGACCGGCGCGGTCATGCCGCCCGGTTGCGACACCGTAGTGCCGCAGGAATGCGTGACGGTGGCCGATGGCACGGTCACCATATCACCCGGCGTCGTCACGGCAGGCGACAATCGCCGTTTTGCCGGCGAAGACCTGGCGCGCGGCAGTGCGGCACTGAAGCAAGGCAAAATCGTCCGTCCGGCCGATCTTGGCCTGATCGCTTCGCTCGGCATCGCCGAAGTGGCGGTGCAGCGCAAACTGCGCGTGGCATTTTTTTCCACCGGTGACGAGTTACGCTCCGTTGGCGAGCCGCTCGACGCCGGCTGCGTCTACGACAGCAACCGCTACACTTTATATGGCATGTTGCAGCGCCTCGGCTGCGACATCATCGACATGGGCGTGGTGCGCGACGATGCCGACGCGCTGGAGCGCGCCTTGCGCACGGCCTGTGAAAATGCCGACGCCATCATCACCTCGGGCGGCGTGTCGGTGGGCGCGGCCGACTACACGCGTGACATCATGGCGCGCCTCGGCGATGTCAATTTCTGGAAAATCGGCATGCGTCCCGGCCGCCCGCTTGCCTTCGGTAAAATTGCGTCGCATGGCCGTAGCGCCTATCTATTCGGGCTTCCTGGCAATCCGGTCGCCGTGATGGTGTCGTTTTATTTTTTTGCGCGGGCGGCATTATTGCAGATGATGGGGGCCGATGCGCCGGTGGCGCAATTGCTGCAGGCGCGTGCTTTGGCGCCTATCCGTAAACGGCCCGGGCGCACCGAATACCAGCGCGGCATCTTTGCGCGGGGCGACGATGGCGTAACTGTCGTACGCCTGACCGGCGCCCAGGGTTCCGGCATCCTCAGCTCGATGACGCAGGCGAACTGCATCGTCGTGCTGCACGAAGAACAGGGCAATGTGGCGGCTGGCGAGATGGTGGATATTTTGCCGTTCGAGGGACTGGTTTAAAGCACCGCGACACCAAAAACCGTCACTCCATGCACCGTCATCCCCGCGCAGGCGGGGACCCATGCCACTTGCGATCAGCGATATCACAAAGCATAGGTGCTATGGGCCCCCGCCTTCGCGAGGGTGACGGTTTTAAGGGTGGTGGTGCTTATTCCGCCAGATCGTCGCTCGCGCCCAGCATCAACTGGGCCGCTTCGCTTGGCAACGCTTCCACCGACTTCAATTTGCGCGCCATCTGGCGGCTGCGTACTTCGGCGTTCTCGATGTTTTTGGCCGCGCGTTCCAGCGTCGTTCTCGTCGCGGCCAGCACGTCGCCGAATTTTCCGAACTCGGTTTTCACCGCCCCCAGCACCTGCCATACTTCGGAAGACCGCTGTTCCAGCGCCAGCGTCCGGAAACCCATCTGCAGCGAGTTCAGAATTGCCGCCAGCGTCGACGGTCCGGCAATCGACACGCGCAGTGTGCGCTGCAAGTCATCCGCCAGGCCGGGACAGCGCATCACCTCGGCATACAGGCCTTCGGTCGGCAGGAACAGGATCGCGAAATCCGTCGTCTGCGGTGGCGAAACGTATTTGTCGCAGATGGTTTTTGCTTCGCTACGCACGGCCCGTTCCAGCTCCGCGCCGGCTTTTGCGACGCCATCCGCATCGGCGCGGTCGGCCGCATCGAGCAAACGTTCGTACTGCTCTTTCGGGAACTTGGCGTCGATGGGCAGCCACACCGGTTTCGCCGCATCGCCCTGCCCCGGCAGTTTGATGGCAAACTCCACGCGCGCATTCGTGCCCGCCACCGTCTCGACGTTCTTGCCGTACTGGTCGACCGTCAGCACCTGCTCCAGCAGCATCTCCAGCTGCACTTCGCCCCACGTACCGCGCGTTTTGACGTTGGTGAGTACCCGCTTCAGATCGCCCACGCCAATGGCCAGCTGCTGCATTTCGCCCAGTCCCTGATGCACGCGCTCAAGCCGCTCCGACACCTGTTTGAACGATTCCGACAAGCGCGTCTCGAGCGTGGCGTGCAGCTTTTCATCGACCGTTTTGCGCATCTCTTCCAGGCGCTGGCCATTGTCGGTTTGCAGATCGCGGATTTTATGTTCGAGCGTGGCGCGCACCTCCAGCATGCGCTGCGCGTTCGATTCCGTCATCGTGGCCAGCGCCTGGTTCAGCGAATCGGCCACGCGCTTCAGACTGCGCGCCTGCTCGTCGCGGCCGATGGCGGCATTCTCGCCAATCTGCTTGCGCATGCTGTCGAGGTGTTGAACGGTGACGGCGTGATATTGCGCGAGCGCGGCCGCGCTGTCCTGGCGCGCGGTCTGGGCACCGAGCTGCATTTCGTGGCGCAGTTCGCGTTCCAGATGGTCGAAGGCTGCGGCGTTGCTGGCGCCTGTGCGGGCGCGCAGCAATTGAAAAACCTGCAGCGCGATGACGATGGCAATTGCCAGCAGAATGCAATGGAGTTCAGTCATCAGTCGGCCTTGTTGCGCATCCAGTCGGCGGTTTCGTAAAACGACTGCATCAGGCGCAGGCGCAAAGCTTCATCCATGCCGACATCGGCGGTTGCCTGCGCCATCGCGTGCAGCCACTGATCGCGTTCTTTGGTGCCGATGCCATAGCCGAGGTGGCGCGCGCGCAGGCGCGGGTGGCCGAAGCGTTCGATGTACAGATCCGGGCCACCCATCCAGCCGGACAGGAACATGAATAATTTGTCGCGCGAGCCATCGTTGGGCACCGGATGCATGGCGTGGATACCGGCGAATTCGGACTCGAGCTGCATGATGTCGTAAAAGCGGTCGACCAGTTCACGGAGGCGCGATTCACCGCCGATGGTCTCATACAGGGTGGGGGGATTGGACAAGCTTGATTCCATTGTTATCTTTAAAACCGTTTATTGTCAGCGCCAAAACCGTCATCCCCGCGCAGGCGGGGACCTATAGCAGTTTCGCTTAGTGTTGTCACTGTTCGAGCGTGGAATGGGTTCCCGCCTGCGCGGGAATGACGGGTTGCCGGCTAAGCCTCCCGCAACGTCTGCAACGGCGCCTGTTTCAACACTTGGCGCAGTCCGAACCAACCGCCAATCAGCGCACAGATCACGCCACCCACCAGGCCCGCCAGCCACACGCCAGGCGCAAACACCCACGGGAATTTGAATTGATACGTCGCCAACGCCCAGCCCAGCGCGGCGGCACCCGTGGCGGCAAGCAAGCCGGCCAGTGCGCCCACCATTACAAACTCGATCCGCTGCGACGTTGCCAGTTGTTTGCGTGTAGCCCCCAGTGCCCGCAGCAGCGCAGATTCACGCGTGCGTTCGGCCTGTGACCCCATCAACGCGGCGTACAGCACCAGTACGCCCGAGGCCAGCGTGAACAGGAACAAAAACTCCACCGCCATCACCACCTGGTCGAGCACATCCTGCAACTGGCGGATGATGCCGCTGACATCGATGACGGTCAGATTGGGATACGCGCGCGTCAGTGTGTTGCCGACATTGGCAACCGATCCGCCGCCCGGCAAATGAAACGCCGTCATCATCGTTTGCGGCGTGGCAGCCATGGCAGCCGGGTTGATGATGACAAAGAAATTCGCCCGCATCGAGCCCCATTCCAGCTTGCGCAAACTCGTCACTTTTGCGTCGACGATCGATCCGGCGATATCGAAGCGCATCGTGTCGCCCAGCTTCAGGCCCAGCGTTTTGGCCAGGCCCTGCTCGACCGATGCTTCCGACACGCCGGGGCCGTCGATAAACCAGCGGCCGGCACTGATCTCATTATTTTCCGGCAGATCGCGCATCGTCGACAGGTTGAACTCGCGCTCGGCCAGGCGGCGCGCATTGTCGTCGGCATACGTGGTGGCGGTAATTTCCGCGTTATTCACGGCGGTGAGGCGGCCGCGGATCATCGGGTACAGCACCGGCGCCTTCACGCCGGCGGCCTTCAGTTGCTGCGTGACGCCGGCCTGTTGATCGGGCGAGATATTGATGATGAAGCGATTCGGCGCATCGGGCGGCGTGGCACTTTGCCACGCGCTCATCAAGTCGCCGCGCACCACCGTCAACAACAGCAGTGCCATCAAGCCGAGCGCCAGCGACACAATTTGCACAATCGTCGCGCCAGGACGGCGCTGTAATGAGGTGATCGCAAAACGCCAGCCCTGGCTGCGCACGCCGCCGCGCACCGATTTCAGTGCAAGCAACGCCAGCCAGGCCACCAGCGCGAACACGGCGAATGCGCCGAGAAAACCGCCGGCAGTCATCAGCGCCAGGCGCGTATCGCCAGTCTGCCAGAGCAGCAAACCGAGGAAGGCCAGCACGCCGGCGCCGTACGTGAGCAACGCCATTGCTTGCGGCGCGCTCTGCTCGCGCCGGATCACGCGGTTGTGCGGCACATTCCTCAACTGGAGCACGGGCGGCAATGCAAAGCCCACCAGCAGCAGCATGCCGGTGGCGATGCCCTGGAACGCTGGCAGCACCGAAATCGGCGGCAGGTCGGTTGCCATCAGGCTGCCCACCAGTTCGAGCAGCACAAAATGGGCGCCGAAGCCCACCAGCACCCCGAGCACGCTGCCAATCAAACCGACGATGGCGAACTCGATCAGGTACATCAGGCCCACCTGGTTCTGCGTCATGCCGAGGCAGCGCAACATGGTGCAGGCATCGAGGTGGCGCTGCATGAAACGGCGCGCCGCCATCGCCACCGCTACTGCCGCCAGCATCGCCGACAACAAACCGACCAGCGCCAGGAAGCGGCCCGCGCGGTCCAGCGTCGAGCGCATTTCGGGGCGGCCATTTGCCAGGGTCTCGATCCGCACGCCTTTGACATTGTCCTTTTCGAGGCGCGCGTTCAGCCAGGTTTCGTAGCCTGCGATGGCCGTCAGGTCATTCGGATTACGCGCGGCGACCTGCATGCGGAAGGTCACGCGCGCGCCATTCGTGGTCAGGCCGGTAGCGGCCAGGTCGTCCATGGCCAGCATCACGCGCGGCGCAAAGTTGACGAACGACGGGCCGCGATCGGGCTCGGCGGCGATCAGGCGCGCGATGGTGAAGCTGCTGTCGCCCATCTGCAGTTTTGCGCCGATCGTCGTTTTGAGTTTATCGAGCAGCGCTGCGTCGATCCAGACGGTGCCACGTGCCGGCGTCTGGTGCGTGCCCTCGCCACGCGCATCAAGCGCCTGCGCAGTATCGGTGGTCACGCGCATGGTGCCGCGCAATGGATAGCCGGTCGATACGGCCTTCACCGATGCCAGCACCGCCTGCGTATCGTCGCCCGCGCCGGCCTGCGCCATGCTCGGGAACGTGACAGTATCGGCCAGCAGCAAACCACGCTGCTGCGCCTGTGCACGCCACGCCGGCTGGATGGGCTCATCGGCGTTCACCAGCAAATCGGCGCCCAGCAGCTGGTGCGCGTCGCGCTCCAGGCCGGCGCGCATGCGGTCGATGAAAAAGCCGACCGCCGACAGCGCCGAGACAGCCACGACCAGCGCAATAAGCAGGAAGCGCAGCTCGCCGGCGCGCCAGTCGCGCGCGGTCATGCGCAGGGTTTGCATCAGCATGTTCACGGTTTATCCGGCAAAGAAGGCATCGACTTCGGCAAGCCAGACACGTTTTTGCGTCTCGTCGACAAAAGCTGCATTAAAACTGTTGCGCGCGAGCGTGCGCGCATTATCGCGCGTGAGCGGCAATGCGTCGAACGCGGCAATGAAGTTGGCGTTGATGTAACCGCCAAAATAGGCCGGGTCGTCCGAGTTGACGGTGACGGCGAGGTTGGCGTCGAGCAGGTCGCGCAGATTATGGCCGCTCATGGCGTCGAATACGCGCAACTTGACGTTCGACAGCGGACAGACCGTCAGCGCCATCTGTTCACGCACCAGGCGCGCCACCAGCGCCGGGTCTTCCACGCACCGCACGCCATGGTCGATGCGCTCGACCTGCAGAATGTCGAGCGCGCTTTCAATGTACGCCGGCGGGCCTTCTTCACCGGCGTGCGCCACCAGATGCAGGCCGAGTTCCCGCGCGCGCTGAAACACGCGGGCAAATTTTTCCGGTGGATTGCCCACTTCCGATGAGTCGAGACCCACGCCCAGCAGCCGGTTCAGATGGGGCAACGCTTCGTCCAGCGTGGCAATTGCTTCCTCCTCAGGCAGGTGGCGCAGGAAACACATGATCAGGCCGGTGCTGACCGGGCTATCCTGGCAGGCGCGCCAGATGCCATCGATAACGGTGGCGATGGGCACGCCACGGGCGGTATGCGTTTGCGGATCGAAAAAAATCTCGGTATGGCGGACATTGTCCTGTTCCGCGCGCTGCAAATACGCTGCGGTCATGTCGTAAAAATCCTGTTCGGTCAGCAAGACGCTGGCACCCGCGTAATAGATATCCAGAAACGATTGCAAATCGCTAAATGCGTAGGCGGCACGCAACGCTTCGACCGAGTCGTAAGCCAGTGTGACACCATTCCTTTGCGCCAAAGCAAAGATCAACTCCGGCTCCAGTGAGCCTTCGATGTGGATGTGCAACTCAGCCTTGGGCATGCCGGTCACAAGCTGACGTAATTGCTCGTCGTGCATGGTATTTCTCCGTGATTGGTACTGATTGAATAGTATGCGGACAGTGTAGCGCATGCTGCCGCGCGCCTTCTTTCACTGGAGAATTTCGGCGTTCGGCATATGCGCATGACAGGCTGGCAAACGACCGGCGTCGATGACGATTTTTTATTGGCTGGACATACAACTGCAGGTGGATGCCGTTACAAAATAAAGCGGAAACCGCGTTGTAAAAAGGGTCAAAAAGTGTGCAGGAATTTTCAATTAAACGCGATAATTCTGAATTGAATCAGCAACTTGGAAGCCTTATGCAGCTGACGTGGCATTGCTTTGACAGCGCCTTCCAATAGGGACATAATAAATTTCACGAACGTAACTAGACGTTCTCAGCGTCCACCAAGACCGGATCTCATCCGGCATCAAAAAGAAGATCATCGCTTCCGCGACGGCGCCCTCCTCCCGGCGTGACGCACGGAAACGCGAGCCCGAGAAGACAGTTTGCCACGCCCGGGGCCTGGCGTCGCCGCAAGCGCGACTGCCAAAAAATTCATCATCTCTGCATGCACATTAAAGGACATTTATATGACCATTTTTGACAACTACGCAGCCCGTTATGAACGCACCCGGGAAGAGGAATATTCGCTGTCCGAATATCTCGCACTCTGCAAAAAAGATCCCCTGACTTACGCCACGGCGCCGGAACGCATGCTGGCCGCGATCGGCGAACCGAAAGTGGTCGATACGCGCCAGGATCCGCGCCTGTCGCGCATTTTTGCGAACAAGATCATTAAAATTTATCCGGCATTCCGCGAGTTTTACGGTATGGAGGAAGTGATCGAGCAAGTGGTTTCATATTTCCGCCATGCCGCGCAAGGCCTGGAAGAACGCAAGCAAATTCTGTACTTGCTGGGCCCTGTCGGTGGCGGCAAGTCGTCAATTGCCGAAAAGCTCAAGGTATTGATGGAACAGGTGCCGTTTTATGCCATCAAGGGTTCGCCAGTCAATGAATCGCCGCTGGGACTGTTCAATGAAGCGGAGGATGGCGTCATTCTGGAAGAAGACTACGGCATTCCGCGCCGCCTGTTGCGCAGCATTCCGAGTCCGTGGGCGGTGAAGCGGCTGCATGAATTCAATGGCGACATCAATCAGTTCCGCGTGGTGCGGCGCTATCCGTCAGTACTGCGCCAGATCGCCATATCGAAAACCGAGCCGGGCGACGAAAACAATCAGGATATCTCGTCGCTGGTGGGCAAGGTCGACATCCGCAAGCTGGAAGATTATGCGCAGGACGATCCGGACGCCTACAGTTATTCCGGCGGCCTGTGCCTTGCCAACCAGGGCCTGATGGAATTTGTCGAGATGTTCAAGGCGCCCATCAAGGTGCTGCATCCGCTGCTGACGGCCACGCAAGAAGGCAACTATAAAGGTACCGAAGGGTTTGGCGCCATTCCATTCGAAGGCATCATCCTCGCGCACTCGAATGAATCAGAATGGAAAACCTTCCGCAACAACCGCAATAACGAGGCGTTCCTGGACAGGATTTATATCGTCAAGGTGCCGTACTGCCTGCGCGTGAACGACGAGATAAAAATCTACGACAAGCTGCTGCGCAATTCATCGCTGGAACAGGCGCCCTGCGCACCTGGCACGCTGAAAATGATGGCGCAGTTTGCGATTTTGTCGCGGTTGAAGGACCCGGAAAACTCCAGCATTTTTTCCAAAATGCTGGTGTACGACGGCGAGAATTTAAAAGACACCGATCCCAAAGCGAAGTCGCTGCACGAGTATGTCGATTACGCCGGGGTCGATGAAGGGATGAATGGTTTGTCGACGCGTTTCGCGTTCAAGATTCTGTCGAAGGTGTTCAACTTCGATACCACCGAAGTGGCTGCCAATCCCGTCCACTTGTTATATGTCCTTGAGCAGCAGATCGAACGCGAGCAGTTCCCGCCCGAAATCGAACAACGCTATTTTTCTTACATCAAGGAACACCTGGCGCAGCGTTACGTCGATTTTATCGGCAAGGAAATTCAGACCGCATACCTGGAAAGCTATTCGGAATACGGCCAGAACATCTTTGACCGTTATGTAACGTTTGCCGACTTCTGGATCCAGGATCAGGAGTTCCGCGATCCCGATACCGGCGAGAGTTTCGACCGCGAATCGCTGAACAGCGAACTGGAAAAAATCGAAAAACCGGCCGGCATTTCGAACCCAAAAGATTTCCGCAACGAGATCGTGAATTTCGGCCTGCGGGCACGTGCAACGAATGGCGGCAAGAACCCGGCGTGGACCAGTTACGAGAAATTCCGCTCAGTAATCGAGAAGAAAATGTTCTCCAACACGGAGGAACTGTTGCCGGTCATTTCGTTCAATGCCAAGGCCAGCGCCGAGGATGCCAACAAGCATGCCGACTTCGTGGCGCGCATGGTCGAGAAAGGCTACACCGCCAAGCAGGTGCGCCTGCTGTGCGAATGGTATCTGCGGGTGCGCAAGTCGTCGTAACGCGGACGTGCAGCGGTGGTGTGACGCCGCCCACGTTTTTTCGCGTCGTACTAAGATAGGAGCGCCGGACAACCGGCCCGCTGGATTTTTCCGCAGGAGGCATGTTTTGACTTACCTCATCGACCGACGCTTGCAGGGAAAGAACAAGTCAGCGATCAATCGTGAACGTTTTCTGCGCCGCTACAAGGGGCAGATCAAGGACGCGGTTGGGCGCGCGATCAAAGGCCGCTCGATTACCGATATCGAAAACGGCGAAAAGGTCGCGATTCCCGTCAAGGATGTGAACGAACCAAACTTTGGCCACGCCCACGGCGGCGTGTGGGAAACCGTCAATCCTGGCAACAAGGAATATCAGCAAGGCGACCAGTTCGCCCGGCCACGCGGCGGTGCCGGCAATGGCCGCGGCAAGGCCGGCAACAGCGAACAGCCGAGTGAAGACGATTTCATTTTCGAGCTGTCGCGCGAAGAATTCATGAACTATTTCTTCGAAGACCTTGAACTGCCGAATATGGTCAAAACACAGCTGGCGCAGACGGTGGATTTTAAACACCAGCGCGCTGGCTACAATATGTCGGGCACGCCCTCCAATATCCATGTGCTGCGCTCGCTGCGTGGCGCGCTGGGGCGCCGCATTGCCGTCGGCGGCAGCTCGCGCAAGGCCTTGTTGCATGCCGAACGCGAACTGGCGGCATTGCTGGAAGACGCCGTACTGCCCGACGATCCCCGGGTGCTCGATCTGAAAAAGAAGATTCATCACTTCCACACGAAATTGCTGGCCATTCCCTTCATCGATCCTTTCGACCTGCGCTACACCAACCGCATCAAGGTACCGAAACCGATGACGCAGGCGGTCATGTTTTGCGTGATGGATGTGTCCGGTTCGATGGACGAAAGCCGCAAGGACACGGCCAAGCGCTTTTTCATCCTGCTGTATCTGTTCCTCAAGCGCGCCTACGAAAAGATCGACGTGGTGTTCATCCGCCACCACACGGCGGCGGCCGAAGTCGATGAAAACGACTTCTTCCACTCGCGCGAATCGGGCGGCACGGTGGTCTCGTCAGCGCTGCACCTGCTGCACAAAGTTATCGCCGAGCGCTACAGCAGCGGGGAATGGAACAGCTACGTGGCCCAGGCGTCCGACGGCGACAACTGGGATAACGATTCGGTGCTGTGCAAGCAGCTGCTGAGCAACACCATCATGCCGGCGGTGCAGTACTACACCTATGTCGAAATTACCGACGGGCCACCGCAAAACCTGTGGGAACAATATATGGAAGTGGCCGATCAGCATCGCAATTTCGCGATGCAAAAGATCGTCACGCCTGCCGACATCTATCCGGTTTTCCGCGAACTTTTCAAGAAGCAAGCTAAATAATGGGGGCATTGTTATGCCAAGAGATCCTGACCATCCGCGCGCCTTGCCTGAACAGTCTGAATGGACGTTCGAGCTGATCGAGCAGATCCACGAAGAAGTCCGCCGGGTCGCACGCGACTTTGGCCTCGACACCTACCCAAACCAGCTGGAAATTATCGGCGCCGAGCAAATGATGGACGCGTATGCCTCGGTAGGCATGCCGGTTTCCTACAACCACTGGTCCTTCGGTAAGCATTTCCTCTCCACCGAGAAGAGCTACAAGCGCGGCCAGATGGGGCTGGCTTACGAGATTGTTATCAACTCGAATCCCTGCATCGCCTATTTAATGGAAGAGAACAGCCTGACCATGCAGGCGCTGGTCATCGCGCACGCCGCCTACGGGCACAACTCCTTTTTCAAGGGCAATTACTTATTCCGTACCTGGACCGATGCCGAGGCAATCGTCGACTATATGGTGTTCGCCAAAAATTACATTGCCGAGTGCGAACAGCGGCATGGCATTGATGCCGTCGAATTGCTGCTGGACTCTTGCCATGCGCTGCAGAACTACGGTGTCGATCGCTACAAGCGTCCCGCCAAATTGTCGCTCGCAAAAGAAACCGCACGCCAGAAAGAACGCGAGGAATATGCCCAGTCGCAGGTGAATGCTTTATGGCGCACCGTGCCGCGCCGCGACGAAGAAGAAGCGCTGGTGGCCACCAAGCGCTTCCCGCCCGAGCCGGAAGAAAATCTGCTGTACTTCATTGAAAAATATGCGCCGCTGCTGGAACCCTGGCAGCGCGAACTGGTGCGCATCACGCGCAAGATTTCCCAGTACTTCTATCCACAACGCCAGACGCAGGTAATGAACGAAGGCTGGGCCACGTTCTGGCATTACACCATCCTGCAGGAGCTCTATCAGGAAGGCATCGTCGGCGACGGCTTCATGCTGGAGTTTTTCCAGAGCCACACCAATGTCGTGTTTCAGCCCCCTGCCAGCAGCCCCCATTACAGCGGCATCAATCCGTATGCGCTCGGGTTCGCCATGATGAGCGACATACGCCGGATCTGCGAACATCCGACCGATGAGGACCGCGAGTGGTTTCCGGCCATCGCTGGCACCGATTGGCGCACAGCGCTCGACTTTGCCATGCGAAACTTCAAGGACGAAAGCTTTATTGCGCAGTATCTGTCGCCCAAGTTGATCCGTGAATTTCACTTCTTTGCCGTGCTCGACGATGACCGCAGCGACAAGCTGACGGTGTCTGCGATCCACGATGAGCGCGGCTACCGTTACGTGCGCCAGCAACTGGCCGACCAATACAATCTTGGCAACCGCGAACCGAATATTCAGGTCTGGCAAGTCAACACCCGCGACGACCGCGCGCTGACGCTACGCCATTCACAGTTCCAGCGCAGGCCATTGAACCAGCAAGCCCAGGAAGTGTTAAAACATGTGGCGCGCCTCTGGGGCTTCGACGTACGCCTTGAAACCGTCGATCAGGCGGGCAAGCTCATCAGTAGCCTCGAGTGTCGCCGGGAAAAGCGCACGCACTGACCAACGACAGATCGGCAGATCGGCAGACCGGAATAAATCTCTTCCTCGTAGGAAAGTTTCGCCCCTTTTCGCCGCTTTTGACGAATGAGGGGCGATTTTTCTCATCAGACTACATAATTTTACATTTGCCTCGAACCACCTTAACGCACCAAAATCGCGCACTTTTCTCAAACGGACGCCCTAATTGATAGAGATGTGGTTATAGTTAGCAGGAGGGCGAATGTACTACATACAAAATTAGCCTTAGATAAAGCTTAACGATGGAAAATTTCGTCAAACGTCGTCTCGCCCTGATGTTCCATTGAACGTCGAAAGCGCCATATTGAACACGGAAAGCAGCAGTTTCGGCTCGTGATTTCGGCTTGCACAAACAGCCTGTCAAGCGCCCTTTTTTCGGGCCTTTTACAGGTGAGAAATGCCCCTTTTACGGGCGTAAAAATGTATGTGCAAAAAAGAATTCGTAGGTATAATTCGCCGATGTCCCGGATACGGCCTGGTATTCGTCGTGTTTAGTGGGTTTAGTAGCAACAAAAGAGTTGGTATTGGAGAAAGCAGGCATGGATTTTTCGCATGAGAAGCAACCAGGGAAAAATTTTACTGGTATTGCCATTGTCATTATCTTGCACATCATCGTTGCTTACGGGATCGTCACTGGTCTCGGCACGCGGATGGTCACCAAGATGACGGAAGCAGTGGAGACCAAGATCATTGAAGAGGTCAAACCTCCCCCACCGAAGGAAGTGCCGCCACCACCACCTCCACCAGAGATGAAGGCGCCACCGCCACCGTTCATTCCACCGGTCGAGGTACAGGTTCAGCAACCGCCGCCGCCTAGCCCGATTGCTTCGGCAACTGCGGTTAAACCACCGAGCCCTGAACTGGCCCGCCCTGCACCACCGGCACCACCTTCACCGGCGCCAGCTGCACCGGCAGGTCCGTCCCGTGTGAATGCAGTCGTCGACTTCAGCACCTGCGCCCAGCCAGAGTATCCAAAGGCTGCAGCCCGTAACGAAGAAACCGGCACGACTACGTTGTCCTTCCTGATTGGTGTGGATGGCCGTGTAGTGGATGCGAAGATGCAAAAGTCGAGCGGCTCGCGTGAGCTCGATCGGGCTGCGCAATCTGCATTGAGCAAATGCAAATTCAAGCCTGCAATGGTTGATGGCAAACCAGCTGAAACCTGGTCACCAGTGGCTTATGTCTGGCAGCTGAACTAACCGAGGCAACACACCTCGTCTCTTGTGTGAAATTCGTTGTCTTATCTAATTTGTTCAGCGAACTGATTATTTTCTAATTTTGGAGGAAGCATGTTTAAGAATACCCGTTTGTCCGCTGTCCTGGCGGCAGTCCTGTTCTCGGTAACCGCAGCTGGCGCGCTGGTTTCAACTCCAGCTTTCGCTGACGCTCCGGCTTCCGCTGCAGCGACTGCACCTGCAGCTGACGCGGCCGCTCCAGCAGCAGCGCCTGCTGCTGCTGCTACCGACGCTCCAGCAGCCCCTGCTGCTGCGCCTGGCACGAAAGAAGAAGTTCACAACCCGTTTGGTATCTCCGCTGTCTGGGAAGGCGGCTTCGTTCCACGTGCAACGCTGATCATCCTGGCACTGATGTCGATGGGTACCTGGTACATCATCATCACCAAGTTCCTGGACCAGATGAAAATCTTCAAGCAGTCGAAAGAAGCCACTGCCAAGTTCTGGAAAGCACCATCGATCACTGCCGGTTCGGCATCGCTGAAAGAAGGCAGCCCGTTCCGTTTCATCGCTGAAACTGGCACCAAGGCTACCCAGCACCACGATGGCGCCCTGCTTGAGCAGATCGATCTGTCGACCTGGGTAACGATGTCGATCCAGCGCGCTGTTGATAAAGTTCAATCGCGTCTGCAAGACGGCCTGTCGTTCTTGGCAACCGTTGGTTCGACCGCACCGTTTATCGGTCTGTTCGGTACCGTCTGGGGTATCTACGGCGCGCTGACCGCCATCGGTATGACCGGTAACGCATCGATCGACAAAGTCGCTGGCCCAGTGGGTGAAGCACTGATCATGACCGCTTTCGGTCTGCTGGTCGCTGTTCCTGCAGTTCTGGGTTACAACTGGCTGGTGCGTCGTAACAAGTCGGCCATGGAAGATGTGCGTTCGTTCAGCGCTGACGTGCACTCGGTTCTGATCTCGGGCGCAATGTCGTCGAGCGAAGCTGGCCGTGCTGCCGGCGCCAAAAAGATTGGATAAATCATGTCGATGAGCGTCGGCTCCGATAGCGGAGACGAAGATGCAGTCATGTCAGAAATCAACACGACGCCGCTGGTCGACATCATGTTGGTTCTGCTGATCATCTTCCTGATCACCAGCCCGGTTGTGCTCAAGCTGCAGAAAATTGCTCTGCCGATTGAATCCAACCAGGCAGTGAAAACCAAGCCTGAAGACGTGAATATCGTGGTCAACAAAGACGGCGATATGTACTGGAATCAGAAGCGCCTGGCGAACACGGACGAACTGTTCGAGTTCCTGAAGAAAGAGGCAGTCAAGTTGCCGCAGCCGGAAGTACACATTCGTGGCGATCAAGAAACACGTTACGAATTCGTCGGCAAGGTAATTTACACGGCACAACGTGCTGGGGTGCAGAAGGTCGGTTTCATCACCGAACCGCCTGACAAGCAATAATCGCTTACTGCCGGGCCAGGAGACAGCATCACCGTCACCGCCCGGCAGTCACCTCAACATCTGAAAGGAAACATCATGAGTATGAATGTCGGTTCGGGTTCGGCCAAGGGTGCAGACCCAGAACCAATGATGGAATTGAACATGACTCCCTTGATCGACGTGATGTTGGTCTTGATTATCATGTTGATTATTACCATCCCGAAACAGAACCACTCGGTCAATCTGAACATGCCAGTTGGCACGCCGCCTCCTCAAACGACGGAACCAGTGGTTGTTACGATCGACGTCGATTTCGACGGTACGATCACCTGGGATGGCGCGATTGTTCCTGACCGCGCGACGCTGGAGCAGAAATTGTCCGCAGTCGCGGCCATGCCTGACCAGCCGGAAGTGCACCTGCGTCCTAACAAGCTGGTGGCTTACAAGTCGGTCGCTGGCGTGATGGCATCTGCGCAGCGTCTCGGCGTCACCAAAATTGGTATGGTTGGTAACGAGCAGTTTCAATAAAAACACACAGTTGTGTGCCGACACGGCAGGGTTTCCCTGCCGTGTCCATTTTGAAGAAAGATTTCTGACAATGTCCAAATTCCGTATCGCACACCTCGGCTTCGTCATGGCCGCGCTTGGTTTCACCGCAGCCACCCCCATGCTGGGTTTGTCCACCGTCCACGCCGCAGAAACCCTGCGCCCTGAAATTGGTGTACCGCTGCAAGCAGCACAAGCATTGATGAAACAAGGCAAGTCAAAAGAAGCGCTGGCAAAACTGCGTGATGCCGACAAAGTTGCCGGCAAAACGCCAAACGAGGCTTACCTGATCGAGCGCGTACGCGCTGCTGCAGCCTCTTCCGCCGGCGATTACGATGCTGCCGCCCGCGCTTTTGAAACATTGATCGCTTCCGG
The DNA here is from genome assembly GCA_030853745.1 of Pseudomonadota bacterium. Taxonomy (GTDB): domain Bacteria; phylum Pseudomonadota; class Gammaproteobacteria; order Burkholderiales; family Burkholderiaceae_D; genus JALYUM01. The sequence continues at coordinate 32,753 of JALYUM010000046.1, forward strand.
CAAATTGTCCGCGACCGAGCGTAGTCAGTTCTCCGAAGGCCTGATCGGCATCTACATGCGCGCCAAGGAATTCGGCAAAGCCAACGACGCGATCAACCGCCAGCTGAAGGATCACGACGATCCGAAACTGCGCGCTTACCTGATCCAGAATTACTATCAGACCGGCAACCTGACCGGCGCTGAAAACGAACTGAACAATATGCAAAAGGGCGGCCGTACGCTGTCCGAAGACCAACTCGGTTTGCTGGCGAACATCTACCTGAAAAAGAACGACAAGGTCGGTTACGTCAACACCATCGAGAAGCTTGCAGCCAGCTACCCGAAAGCCAGCTACTGGACCGACCTGCTGAACCGTGTCGTCGGCAAGCCTGGCTTTTCGTCACGTCTGAACGTTGATGTGTACCGATTGAAACTGGCTAACAACCTGATCAAGAAGCCGAGCGATTTCCTGGAAATGGCGCAGCTCGTGATTCAGGCGAAGGCACCTGCCGAAGCGCTGAAAGTCATCGACAAGGGTTACAAAGCCGGTTCGCTGGGTGTCGGTGCAGATGCTCCGCGTCACCAGCGCTTGAAAGATCTGGCCGAGAAAACCCTGGCTGAAGACAACAAGAACCTGGCCGTCAACGAAGCTGCTTTGGTCAAGGCCAAGGACAACGACGGTCTGGTTGCGCTGGGTTACGGTCTGGTGCAAGCCGGCCAGGCCGACAAAGGCCTGAAGATGATGGACGAGGCGATCAAGGCCGGTGGCCTGCGCAATCCTGAAGATGCCAAGCTGCATCTTGGCGAAGCGTATGCCGTTGCCGGTAAAAAATCGCAGGCCATCTCGACGCTCAAGGGAGTGGGCGGCACTGACGGTACCGCCGAGCTGGCGCGCTACTGGATCATGGCAATCAATCATCCGATGAACTGATTGATTCGCTTGCATGGATCGCTAAAAACGCCGCCTGTGACAGGGCGGCGTTTTTTTATTCCCGGACTGTATAATCTTGTATTTCGTCCAAGCCACAGATTGTTCCCATGAAGGTTTTTCGCGGTCTTCCCAACGACCGGGCGCGCGCGCCTTGCGCCCTTACGATCGGCAACTTTGACGGTGTCCATCTCGGCCACCAGGCATTGCTTGCGCGCGTCGTTGCGGCTGCGCAAAACTTGCAACTGGACGCCGCAGTGATGACGTTCGAGCCGCACCCGCGCGAATTTTTTGCTGCACGCAGCGGCGACCTGGCGCGCTCGCCAACCCGCATCGCCAACCTGCGCGACAAGCTCGAGTCACTTGGCAACGCCGGCATCGACCGTGTCATCGTGGAACACTTCAATGAACAGTTCGCGTCGATGTCGCCGCAAGATTTCACCCGGCGCGTGCTGGTCGATGGCCTGCACGTCAAATGGCTGATGGTCGGCGAAGACTTTTGCTACGGCGCGCGGCGTGCCGGCAATGTGCAGATGCTCGCCGAGGCAGGCCGCGAATTCGGCTTTCACGTCGAGACGCTGCCTGCCGTGATGCACGACGCCACGCGTATCTCGTCGTCGGCCGTGCGCGCAGCATTGGCCGACGGCGATTTCGTGCGCACCGGTCATCTGCTCGGCCACCCATACGCCATTTCGGGCCACGTGATCCACGGCCAGAAGCTGGGCCGCACCCTTGGCTTTCCGACGCTGAATTTAAAAGTCGCGCACCGCCCTGCCCTGGCCGGCATCTTCGTCGTCCAGGTCCACGGGCTCGATAATGCACCTCTGCCGGCGGTTGCCAGCCTCGGCAAGCGTCCCACTGTGGACGACAGCGGCCGCATGCTGCTCGAGGTGCACCTGCTCGATGTCGCGCGTTCCTGCTACGGCCAGCTGGTGCGCGTCGAGTTCCTGGAAAAGCTGCGCGACGAAGAAAAATACGATGGCCTCGACGCCCTCACTGCCGCCATCAACCGCGACGCCGACCAGGCGCGCGCATACTTCAAACGTGCGCCACTGGTACAGCGCGCCGATGGCCAACGCGCCGCAGCATTGTCTGCCACCGACCGAATTTGACGCTGTCCGCAAGCCCTCGCGGCGCACGGCGCCACCACCGCATACCAGCAAGACCACTTTAAAAGAGCCCATGTCCGACACCAAACCAGCCCCGAAAGCGGGCAAGAAGCCTGAGTCCAAATACCCGGTCAACATGACCGACACCCCCTTCCCAATGCGCGGCGATCTTGCCAAGCGCGAGCCGGGCTGGGTCAAATCCTGGCAAGACAAGAAAATTTACGAACGGGTCCGCAAGGCGCGCGCCGGTGCACCGAAATTCATTCTGCACGACGGTCCGCCGTATGCAAATGGCGACATCCACCTGGGCCATGCGGTCAACAAGATTTTGAAGGACATGGTCGTCAAGGCGCGCACGCTGTCGGGCTTCGATGCGCCGTATGTGCCGGGCTGGGATTGCCACGGCATGCCGATCGAAATCCAGATCGAAAAGCTGTACGGCAAAAACCTGCCGACCGCTGAAGTGCTGACCAAGGCACGTGCCTATGCGCTCGAACAGATCGACAAGCAGCGCGCCGGCTTTATCCGCCTGGGCGTGCTCGGCGAGTGGGATAACCCGTACATGACGATGGCCTACGGGAACGAGGCCGATGAGCTGCGTGCACTCGGCACGCTGCTGGAAAAAGGGTATGTTTATCGTGGCCTGAAGCCAGTGAACTGGTGCTTCGATTGCGGCTCGGCGCTGGCCGAAGCGGAAGTCGAATACCAGGACAAGCGCGACCCGGCCATCGACGTCGGTTTCCCGTTTGCCGAGCCTGAAAAACTGGCGGCCGCGTTCGGCCTGGCCAGCCTGCCTGCGGGCGACGGCTTTGTCGTCATCTGGACCACGACGCCATGGACCATCCCGTCCAACCAGGCGCTCAATGTGAATCCGGAAGTGACCTACGCGCTGGTGCAGACCACGCGCGACGGCCAGCCGCTGCTGCTGATCCTGGCGCAAGACCTGGTCGAATCGTGCATGGCGCGCTTCAAACTCGAAGGCAGCGTGATCGCCACGACCACCGGCGAGCAACTGGGCGGCATTTCGTTCCACCACCCACTGCATGCCGCCGACGCATTCTACGACCGCCTGTCGCCGATGTATCTGGCCGATTACGTCACCACCGAAAGCGGTACCGGCGTGGTGCACTCCGCGCCTGCCTACGGCCAGGACGACTTCATTTCGTGCAAAGCGCACGGCATGAAAGACGACGACATCCTGAAACCAGTCATGGGCGACGGCCGCTTCGTGCCAGGGCTGCCGCTGTTTGGCGGCCTGACGATCTGGGAAGCCTCGAAGCCGATCTGCGCGGCGCTGACTGCGGCCGGCGCGCTGTTCGAACTGAAGATGTTCGACCACAGCTACATGCACTGCTGGCGCCATAAAACGCCGATCATCTACCGCGCCACCAGCCAGTGGTTTGCCGGCATGGACGTGACGCCAAAAGATGGCGGCCCGACGCTGCGCGAGACCGCGCTGGCCGGCATCGAGAAAACCGCGTTCTTCCCGGACTGGGGCCAGGCGCGCCTGCACGGCATGATCGAGAACCGTCCCGACTGGACGCTGTCGCGCCAGCGCCAATGGGGCGTGCCGATGGCCTTTTTCCTGCACAAGGAAACCGGCCAGCTGCACCCGCGCACACCAGAATTGCTTGAGCAAGTTGCGAAGCTGATCGAGCAAAACGGCATCGACGCATGGCAGGCGCTGGACATCAAGGACATCCTCGGCGACGACGCCGTCAACTACGAGAAGAACCGCGACACGCTCGACGTCTGGTTCGATTCGGGCAGCACGCACCAGACGGTGCTGCGCGGTTCGCATAAAAACGAGCTGGCCTTCCCGGCCGACTTGTACCTCGAAGGCTCGGACCAGCACCGCGGCTGGTTCCACTCGTCGTTGCTGACGTCGTCGATGCTGAATGGCGAGCCGCCGTACAAAGCGCTGCTGACGCACGGTTTTACCGTCGACGCCGAAGGCAAAAAAATGTCGAAGTCGCTGGGGAACACGCTGGCGCCACAGAAAATCTCCGACACGCTGGGCGCCGACATCCTGCGCCTGTGGGTCGCATCGACCGATTACACGGGCGAACTGTCGATCTCCGACGAGATCCTGAAGCGCGTCACCGAGTCGTATCGCCGCATCCGCAACACGCTGCGCTTCCTGCTCGCGAACACGTCGGACTTCGATCATGCGGTGCACGCGGTGCCGGTGGCAGAGATGCTCGAGATCGACCAGTACGCGGTGGCCGCGATGGCGCAGCTGCAGGCCGATATCCTGGCGCACTACGAGCGCTATGAATTTCACCCGGTTGTCGCGCGTTTGCAGAACTACTGTTCTGAAGACCTGGGCGGTTTTTACCTGGACATCCTCAAGGACCGTCTGTACACAACCGCGCCTGGCTCGCAGGCCCGTCGCTCGGCGCAGACCGCGCTGTGGCACATTGCGCACAGCCTGCTACGTGTGATGGCGCCGACGTTGTCTTTCACGGCCGAAGAAGCATGGGCCGTGTTTGCCGGCGCCGATGCGTTTGCCGCCAGCGATGAAACCATCTTCACGCAAACCTGGTGGACGCTGCCGGTAGTGCCGGACGCTCCCGCGCTGCTGGAAAAATACACCCAGCTGCGCGCAGTGCGTGCCGACGTCACCAAGCAGCTCGAAGAACTGCGGACGTCGGGTGCAATCGGCTCCTCGCTGCAGGCAGAAGTGACGGTCAAGGCTGCGCCGGAAAAGTTCAAGCTGCTCGCCAGCCTGGACGACGACCTGAAATTCGTCTTCATCACGTCGCAGGCGAAGACCGTCGAAGTGGCCAATGTTGAAGAAGAAGCAGTGGCCGTGCACGCGTCGACGGAAGCGAAGTGCGAACGCTGCTGGCACTACCGCGCCGATACGGGCAGCCACGCCGACCATCCGGGCCTGTGCGCACGCTGCTACAGCAACCTGTTTGGCGCCGGTGAAACCCGCCGGTTTGCGTAATTAGCATGCCGCTCTCCGCCACGCTGCCCAACTGGCAGCGTGGCGGTTTTCCCACCTGACTCCAACCGCCATGGCCACCAAAAAAAAACAAATATTCTCGACCGCCTCGAACAATAGCGGCAGCATGCTGCCGTGGCTGGGCATCGCCGCAATCGTGATCCTGCTCGACCAGGTCAGCAAGATCGCCATCACAAAGACATTCCACCTGGGCGACTCGCGCCCGATCACCAGCTTCTTCAACCTGGTACTGGCGTATAACCCCGGCGCTGCTTTCAGCTTCCTGGGCGACCAGAATGGCTGGCAGCGCTACTTCTTCACCGCGATTGCCGTCGGCGCCGTGGGCTTCATCATCTACCTGTTGCGCCGCCACGCCGGCCAGCGCCTGTTTTGCTGGGCGCTCGCGCTGATCATGGGCGGCGCCATCGGCAACGTCATCGACCGCGTCCTGTATGGCCACGTGATCGACTTCCTCGACTTCCACGTGTCCTCCTGGGGCCATTTCCCCGCCTTCAATATCGCCGACAGCGCGATCACCGTCGGGGCGATCCTGTTCATTTTCGATGAACTGCGGCGCGTGAACAAACACTGAGCAAAACTGATTTCGAGGCGCGCATGGATCTGCAAGGTAAAAAAATCGTCCTCGGCCTGTCCGGCGGCGTGGCCTGCTACAAGGCCGCGGAACTGTGCCGCGCACTGGTGAAACAGGGCGCAGAGGTGCAGGTTGTGATGACCGAGGCGGCGACGCACTTCATCGGCGCGGTCACGATGCAGGCGCTGTCGGGCCGCACCGTGCATATCGACCAGTGGGATGCGCGCGTCCCGAACAACATGGCGCACATCGACCTGACGCGCGGCGCCGATGCGATTTTAATTGCGCCATGCTCGGCCGATTTCATGCGCAAACTCGCCCATGGTGCGTGCGACGATCTGCTGTCGACGCTGTGCCTGGCCCGCCCGCACGGCGTGCCGCTGCACGTGGCGCCGGCAATGAACGTGGAGATGTGGGACAACCCCGCCACGCGCCGCAACGTGGCGCAATTGCGCGCCGATGGCATCAAGGTATTCGGACCGGCCGCCGGCCAGCAGGCCTGCGGTGAAGTCGGGCTGGGACGCATGCTCGAACCCGAAGACATCCTCGACGAATTGATCGCAGCCTTCCAGCCGAAAGTATTGGCCGGACGGCGCGTCATGATCACAGCGGGACCGACGTTCGAAGCGATCGATCCGGTCAGGGGCATCACCAATCTTTCGTCCGGCAAGATGGGCTACGCGCTCGCGCGGGCCGCGCGCGAAGCTGGCGCCGACGTGGTGCTGGTGTCCGGACCGACCACGCTGCCGACACCGCACGGCGTACGCCGCATCGATGTGCAAAGCGCGCTGCAGATGCACGACGCCGTCATGGCCGGCATCGACGGCCAGCATGTGTTCATCGGCGTGGCGGCGGTAGCCGACTGGCGCGTCGTGAACGCCAGCGCGCACAAGGTCAAGAAGGAAGAAGGCGGCGCGCCGCCACAGCTGCAGTTCGAACAGAACATCGACATTCTCGCGGCGGTGGCGGAAACCGGTTCTGTGTCCGGCTGGCCGTATTGCGTCGGCTTCGCCGCCGAATCGGAAAACCTGGTGGAATATGGCGCGCTGAAACGCGTCCGCAAGAACGTTCCGCTGCTGGTCGGGAATATCGGGCCACGCACGTTCGGTTCGGACGAAAATACGATCATCCTGTTCGACGAGAACGGCCACACGGTGCTGCCTACCGCGTCCAAACTGACACTGGCCAGGCAGATCGTGTCAGAGATCGCCAAGCGCCTGGACCAGCGTTCCTTATTGAAATAAACGATATAAACCAATCAATGAAATTCATCGACATCAAAATTCTCGACGCGCGCATGCGCGACCTGCTGCCTGCCTACGCCACACCCGGCAGCGCGGGTCTCGACCTGCGCGCCTGCATCGACGCGCCGCTCACCATCGAGGCCGGCGCCACGGTGCTCATTCCCACCGGTCTGGCCATCCACGTGGCCGATCCCGGCTACTGCGCAATGATCCTGCCACGCAGCGGCATGGGTCACAAGAACGGCATCGTACTGGGGAATCTGGTAGGCTTGATCGACTCCGACTACCAGGGCCAGTTGATGATCTCGACCTGGAACCGCAGCGCGAGCGCGTTCACATTGCAACCGCTCGACCGCCTTGCGCAACTGGTCATCGTGCCGGTCATGCAGGTCGCATTCAATGTCGTCGACGAATTCGATGCGAGCGACCGCGGCGCCGGCGGCTTTGGCAGTACGGGGAAAAACTAGCCAACAATAAAAACGAGGAGAACCATGCTTCATCTGCCTTCCCTGCGCCGCGCAGCATCCGGCTTGTGCGCCGCCGCCGTGCTGGCTGCTTGCCAAACCCCTGCCGTGATGCCCGGCTCCACGATCAGCGTCACGCCGGTGCCGGCCAGACCGGACGACAGCGCACCAGTGCTCACGCCCGAGATGGCAGCCAATGTCCAGGCGCTTACCAAAATGGCAGCATTGCAGGATCGCCTGTACCGCGTGGCCGCGCCACTGCTGATCAACAACGCGGAACTGTGCAAAGGCCAGGCGCGCAACCTGCTCGGCTTCACTGCCAAGAACCGTTATTCGTACGGCAGCGGCTTCAACGACGCCGCCAACGCAGCCTTCGGCATGACGGAACGCCTGCAGGTAACGCTGGTCCTGGCCGGCAGCGGCGCTGCAAAGGTGGGGCTGCGCGTTGGCGACGGCCTGGTGGCCGCTGCCGGCAAGACCCTGCCCACCGGCCCCACCGCGCTGGCCTCCGCCGGCGCCGTGTTCGGTCCGATCATCGCCGCCAGGTCGGCCCTGCCGTTATCCGTCGAGCGCAATGGCGAACTACGCGACGTCACCGTGCCGGTCACGCGCGCCTGTGCATTCGGCATCGAACTGGGCAACGCCGACAGCATCAACGCCTACGCCGACGGCAGCCGCATCATGGTCACGCGCGGGTTGATTGCCTTCACCCGCAACGACAATGAACTGGCCATCGTGGTGGCCAAAAGCATGGCCCACAATATCCTTGGCCACGCGAACATGCAGCGCAACGCCGCCACCATCGGCGACATCATCGACAGCCTGGGCAGCGTGCGCCCGGATACATCGATGCTGATCGGCAGCGGCGGCATCAAGGCCATGCCGGTGGAACTCGATATTGCCGCCGATCGTCTCAGCCTGTATCTGCTGGCGCGTGCGGGTTACGACATCAGCGATGTTCCCACTTTCTGGAAGCGCCTGCACGGCACGTATCCGCCAACAGTATTGAACGGCTACACGGCCAATCATCCGGCCACCAATGCACGCGTGGCCGCGCTGGAAAAAGCTGCGGACGAGGTCAAGGCAAAACGCGCCGCGAAAAAACCGCTGGTCCCCTGAACGGCAGGCATATTCCACAGAACGGCAGCCACGATGGCTGCCGTTTTACTGTCGGCAGTTATTCCATCGTCATGACGCTGTAACATCGGCCCGTTAGTCTGCGCAGCATCCTTCACTCACGCAGACTGACATGTCCCAGCCCACCCGTTTTACCCTGATCGCCTTCGCCGTCGCCACCTTGTGCAACAGCGCCCATGCCATGGACGACGACGCGCCCGAACTGGCCACCGTGCAGGTCACGTCGAGCAAAACACGCTCGTCGATGTCGATGGGTAGCGCCGATATTCAAAAAGTCATCCCCGGCGTGAATCCGTTGAAGGCCATTGCGGCGCTGCCGGGAGTGAGCTTCCAGACCGCCGACCCATGGGGTAACAACGAACAGAACCTGTCCCTGTTCGTGCACGGCTTCAATGGCCAGCAACTTGGCTACACGATGGATGGCGTGCCGCTCGGCGACCAGCAATACGGTAACTACAACGGCCTCGCGCCGCAGCGCGCCGTCACCAGCGAAAACGTGCGCAGCGTGGTGCTGGCCACCGGCGCCGGCGACCTGGGTACCGCGTCGACCAGCAACCTCGGTGGCGCCATCGAAACCTATTCACGCGATCCGTCGAACGACCGCAATGTCAATCTGCAGCAGACGCTGGGAAGCCATAGCGCCACGCGCACGTTTGTGCGCGTCGACACCGGCACCTTCGGCGGCAACAACAGCCTGTATGTATCGGCGCTACACCACGAAGCGAAGGCGTGGGATTTCAACGGCCGCCAGTCGAACGACCAGGTCAACGCCAAGTTCGTGCACGCTGGCGACGCCGGCAAGCTGACCATTTTCGCCGACTGGTCCGACAAGACCGAACCGAACGAAGACAGCACCGGCTACGGCCCCAACCTGGCGTCGCCGTACACGCGGCCTTTCCTGTACCCGGACTTCAAGGCGGCACTGGCCTATCTCGATGCGAAAGGCGCCCCACCTGCCGCCGTCGGCACCAACTTCCAGAATTACTACAGCGACGCGCAGCGCACCGACAAGCTTGGCTATATCAAGTACGAGGCGTACCTGTCGGATGCGCTCACGTGGACCAACCAGGCATATTTCCACCACAACGACGGCGCGGGTGTCGTCGCCGGCCCGATCAACCAGGCCGGCCTGCCTGCGCTGTTCAGCGTCTATTTCCCCGGCCAGGTCCTGAAAACGGTCTTTGGCAATTCGGGCTACGCCACGCGCACCACCGAGTACCTGATCAACCGCAACGGCTGGATCTCGAATGCTCGCTGGGACGCCGGCAATCACCAGGTGGAAGGCGGCATCTGGTTCGAACACAATCGTTCCAGCGCCTACCGCCGCTGGTATGCGCTCGACGTCAACAACCCGAGTTCGCCATACGAGCGCCCGGGCAATCCGTTGATTACGCAATACGGCAGTTCGATCGACAACAAGGTCGTTCAGCTTCACCTGCAGGATGAGTGGCGCCTGCGCCCGGACCTTGCGCTGCAGGCCGGCTTCAAATCGAGCCTGCAATTTGCCGATGGCCAGTTCCCGGTACAGCCGCTGGCAGCGGCCATTGGCGGTGGTTCGACGGCGCTGCCAGTTGGGAAAATCACCACCAGAAAATGGTTCCTGCCGCAGATCGGCGCACGCTGGGACATCAGTCCGGCCGACCAGATGTTCGCCAACGTCCAGCAGAACATGCGCCAGTTTGTGACCTACGGCGGCGGGGGCAACTCGCCATGGAGCCTGTCCAATCAGGCTGCGTTCAATCTGTTCCGCGACACGGCCAAGCCGGAAACGTCGATCACCTATGAACTGGGCCTGCGCGACAAGCGCAAGCTGGACCTGGGTGTGCTGTCCGCCTTCGAAGGCCAGGCTGCGCTGTACCACGTCGATTTCAGCAACCGCCAGTTGGCCATCAGCTCGAACCCGATTATCACATCGTTCGCCGGCGGCACCACCATTCTCGCCAACGTCGGCAGCGTGAAAACCACCGGCGCCGATCTGGCCGGTACCTTCCACTTCGGCCCGAATTTTTCGCTTTACAATGCGCTGTCGTACAACCGCTCGGAGTACCAGGACAATTACACGACCGGCACCGCGACCACCACCGCTACCGTTCTCACTGCCGGCAAGACCGTGCCAAATACGCCGGAATGGATGAACAAGTTTGCCGCGACATTGAACGTGGCCGACATCGACGTGCAGCTGATGGGCGACTATGTCGGCAAGCGCTACGCCACCTACACCAACGACCAGTCGGTACCCGGCTACTTCCTGCTTGGCCTGAATGTATCGGGCAAGCTGCCGCTGGCGCCACGCTTTCTGAAAAACCTGACGTGGAATCTGAACGTCACCAACCTGGCCAATCGCCAGGGCGTGCTGCAACCAGTGGTAGGCTCTGCCAGCAGCACCTTTGCTGCGTATCCGATCCCGCCCCGCATGGGCTTTATTACACTGAAGGCCGATATTTGATGATTATTCATCCGATGCGACGCAGCCTGCTGCGCGCGGCTGCGCTGCTTGGCGCGATGCCGGGCCTGGCCTTTGCGCAAGGCGTGTCGCGCCTGAATCCGGCGGCGAAACCGCTGCTGCTGGCCCACCGCGGCGCTAGCGCGCTGCGGCCGGAGCATACGCTGGCCGCGTACGCGAAGGCCATTGTCGACGGCGCCGATTTCATCGAGCCGGACCTCGTGATCACAAAAGATGGCGTCCTGGTGGCGCGCCATGAAAACTTCATGAGCGAGACCACCGACATCGCCACGCGGCCGGAATTTGCCAGCCGCAAAACGAAAAAGACCATCGACGGTGTGCCGCACGAAGGCTGGTTCGTCTCCGACTTCACGTTCGCTGAACTGAAAACACTGCGCGCTGTCGAACGGCTGTCCAGCGTGCGCACTATCAGCCGCGCGTACGACGGCCAGTTCCAGTTATTGAGCTTTGAAGAGATCATCGATTTCGTCGCCGCCGAATCGGCGGCGCAGGGCAGGATCATCGGCCTGGTGCCGGAGCTGAAGAATTCGACGTATTTCGCCAGCATCGGCTTGCCGCTGGAAGACCGCTTTGTCGCGACCCTGCGCGCGCACGCGTACACGCGCCGCGCGCCCGTGCAGGTGCAATCGTTCGAAACGGCCAATCTGAAGGCACTGCGTAAAACTCTGGGTCGCCCGGACAATGTGCGCCTGATGCAGCTGGTGATCAATGGCGGCAACGCAGACGCCATGCGGCCTGCCGATGTCGTCGCTGCGGGCGGCACGTTGACGTTTGGCGAGATGACCAGCGCGCGCGGCCTGCGCGAGATGGCCACGTACGCCGACATCGTGGCGCCACCGACACGCGGCGTGATTCCGCTTGGCGCCGATGAACGCCTCGTGCGCCCGACGGCCATCGTGGCCGACGCCCACCTGGCCGGCCTGCTGGTGCATACCTGGACCTTCCGGCCCGAAAACATGTTTCTGGCCGCCGACTTCCGCAACGATGCCGGCGCCGGCGCCCGTAACGAGGCTGGATCGATTGCCGAAATGCGGCGCTACCTGGAGACCGGTATCGACGGCCTGTTCAGCGACGATTCAGCGCTGGCCCGGTTGGCGATCGGCTAGCGATCGGGTAGCCATCGGCGTGCGCCGACGCGGTGCGGCATTTTTTTGTATGATGGATCTCTTTCCTTCTTTACAACGCACGCCGCACCATGGACAGCATCGATCTCGAAGTACTCAAAACCTGCGCAACCTGGATTGCAGCCGGCCACCGCTGCGAACTGGTCACAGTCATCAAGACCTGGGGCTCAAGCCCGCGCCCGATCGGCGCCACGCTGGCCATCTGCGACGATGGCGTTGTCGTCGGCTCGGTGTCGGGCGGCTGCATCGAAGACGATCTGGTGGAGCATGTGCGCCAGCACGGCATCACGCGCACGCTGCCAGAAGTGGTCAGCTACGGCATCAGCGCCGATGAAGCCCACCGCTTCGGCCTGCCCTGCGGCGGCACCATCGAACTGGCCATCGAGCCGCTATCAAAAGCCAGCGGCATCGACGCGTTATTAAGCGCACTGGATGGCCACGACCTGCTGGAGCGCCGCCTCGATCTCGCCACCGGCGCCGTGTCACTGACAGTAGCCGCACCCGGCGCCGTGCAACGCCTGGATGACGGCATGCTGGCCACCATTCACGGCCCGCGCTGGCGCCTGTTCATCATCGGCGCGGGCCAGTTGTCGCGCTTTCTCGCGCAGGTAGCCACCGCCATGGATTACCGCGTTACCGTCTGCGACCCGCGCGAAGAATACCGCGCCGGCTGGTCGTTGCCCGGCGTCGAACTGGTGCACGTGATGCCGGACGACCTGGTCATCGACGCGAAACTCGACCCGCGCAGCGCGGTTGTCGCCCTCACCCACGACCCGAAGCTGGACGACCTGGCGCTGATGGAAGCGCTGAAATCCGACGCGTTCTATGTCGGTGCGATCGGCTCGCGCAGCAATAACGCCAAGCGCCGCGACCGGCTGAAACTGTTCGATCTGACCGACGCGCAGATCGACCGTCTGCATGGCCCCATCGGTCTTTACATCGGCAGCAAGACCCCGGCGGAAATCGCCATTTCCATCCTGGCCGAACTGACCGCGGTAAAAAACGCGGTGCCATCGACGCTGCAGATTGCGCATGCGGAGGCGATGATCGCACAGGCAGCGTAACTATTTAAAGGTCAAAGCAAGAAGCAGCTTGCACGCAAGCCGATCTCTCGCGATCATCGTGTTTTTCCTCTCCAGCGTCGCCCATGACCACCGCCAACCTGCTGCAACTCTTCGTCCTCGCCGCCATCTGGAGCTGCTCCTTCGTGTTCATGCGGATTGCCGCGCCAGTGCTGGGTCCAGCGGTGCTGATCGAGTACCGGCTGGTCTTTGCGGCCGTGTTCCTGCTGATCGTGGGCCTGGTGCTGAAGAAGAAGCTCGATGTGCGCGCCCACTGGCGCCATTACCTCATTCTGGGCTTCTTCAATTCCGCGCTGCCGTTCTTCCTGTTCGCGTTTGCCGCGCGCACGCTGTCGGCATCGGTACTGACAGTGCTGAACGCCACCGCGCCGATGTGGGGCGCGCTGCTCGGTGCCGCCTGGACGCGCACCGCCATCCAGCCGCGCACCGCGCTCGGCCTGTTGCTGGGCACCGCCGGCGTGGCGCTGCTGGTGGGTTTCGACCATGTCAGCAAGCGCCCGGGCGCAGCGATTGCGGTGGCAGCCGCGCTGGTGGCGGCGATCTGCTACGGCATCGCCAGCCTGTACGCGAAGACGGCCAAAAGCGTTGAGCCGTTCGCGAATGCACACGGCAGCATGTGGGCCGCTGCGATATTGATCGTGCCGTTGCTGCCGTTCTTCCCGTCGCCGGGCCAGCCCACCATCGGCATCATGGGGGCCACGCTGGCCCTCGGCGTGGTGTGCAGCGGACTGGCCTATATTATTTACTTCAAATTGATCGCGGAGGTTGGCGCGGCATCGGCGTTGACGGTGACCTTCCTGACGCCGATCTTCGGCATCCTGTGGGGAGCGCTGTTTCTCGGCGAAGTAGTGGGCTGGTACACCGTCGCCGGCTCGGCCATCGTGCTGCTGGGGACCGCGCTGGTAACAGGGTTTATCGGTGCGCCGAAGAAGCTGGCGCCGGCGACAGCGCGATGACCGAATCGATCCCGCTGCCACCCGGCTTCCGGGTCGGCGACGTGCTGGCATTTCACGCGCGCGACGCGGAAGGCGTGGCGGAACGTGTCGACGGCAACCGTTTTCGCAAGGGCATCATGGTCGACGGTGTAGCGGTACTGGTTGATGTGACACTCGAAGCCGATGTCGCGCACTGCACGTTGACGCCTGCTGCGCCAGACGCTGCCCGCGCTGCCCTGCCCGGCATGCTGGGCCTTTGCATCGACCCCGCGCCATTTGAAGCGGCGGTGCGCAATGACCCTTTGATGGGAGCGCTGGTTGCCCGCACACCGGGCCTGCGCATTGTGCAATCGGCCAGCGTGTTCGAAGCACTGACCTGGGCCATCATCGGCCAGCAAATCAATCTGCCATTCGCGATTTCCTTGCGCCGCACGCTGATTCTGCAGGCCGGGCGCCAGCACAGCAGCGGCATCTGGTGCTATCCGGGAGCCGCCGATGTGGCATCGCTCGCCATCGACGATCTCACCACGCGCAAATTTTCGCGGGCTAAAGCCGAAACGCTGCTGCGGCTGGCACAACTGGTGGTATCGGGTGCGTTGTCGCTGGCCGCCGATGCACCACCCGACGACGTCAAAGCGCGGCTGCTGGCAATCAAGGGGATCGGGCCGTGGACCGTCAATTACGCGCTGCTGCGCGGCTACGGGTACGCCGACTGTTCGCTGCATGGCGACGTGGCGGTACGGGCCGCGCTGCAGCGTTTATTGGGCGAGGACGTGAAGCCGACAATTGCACGCACCGAAGCGCTGCTGGTGCATTACGCGCCGCACCGCACCATGGCCGCGGCGTATTTGTGGGCGAGTCTTGCGCAGTAAGCGCTAACGCAACATTCGCCAGCGCGGCAAGCCTTCGAATTGCTGCGCGCCTTCCCCCGCGAACCGGATGAGCTCGCCCAGCGGCACCATGGACAGGTTATCGCTTTGAAAGTCGCCGCCCAGGACGACGGGAATTTTCAGACAGTATTTGCGGTCCCCCACCAGCGGCCCCAGCGTGGACTCGGCCAAATGCACCCGGTCCGGCATATACCATTCATCGAGAAACGCCTGGTTGTACGACAGCGCGACCACGTCGGCCGGGTTGCTGGCCACCGGCTCGCACGATAAATCTTGCGGGCTCAGGCGCCAGTAGCGCCCCTCGTCATCGAGCAACAGCAACACACCAAAGGGATTGGTGCCCAGCACGGCAACCGCGTTCAGGCCCACCCAGCCCCAGGCTTCGTTAATGGCGTCTACGGTAATCATGGGAACAGCCTCCGGACAATCGACCATTGTCTGACCGCCCACGGCGCAATCCGTTCCCCGCACATGGCCACGCTTTGCGCCAGCGCACAAAAGCAAAAGCCGCTGATTCTCTTGCGAAAATCAGCGGCTAGCTATTCTGGTTGCGGGGACAGGATTTGAACCTGTGACCTTCGGGTTATGAGCCCGACGAGCTGCCAGACTGCTCCACCCCGCGGAACGAATTATAGCGGAGCTGGAGAAATTAGGCAACGCCAATCCAAAGATCTTTCTCGATTGGTCAGATTGATGATGCGAGGCGGCCAGGACACCGCCTTTACGGAGCTGCGCCGGGGCGTCAATCGGTGTAAAGTAGCCAAATTCATATTTCCAGTCATCCCATGAAATTTTGCTCCGAGTGTGCTCATCCCGTTGTTCTGGCCGTGCCTGAGGGCGACAACCGGCCGCGCTTCGTCTGCACCAATTGTCATACGATCCATTACCAGAACCCGAAGTTAGTGATTGGCTCGCTGCCAGTGTGGGAACAGGACGGCGAGTTTGCAATCCTGCTGTGCAAGCGCGCCATCGAACCGCGTTACGGTTACTGGACCTTGCCGGCCGGCTTCATGGAAAACGCCGAAACCACGGCCGAGGCGGCAATCCGCGAAACTGAAGAAGAAGCCGGCGCCAATATTGCCCTCGGCCCCTTGTTCTCGATGTTGAACGTCGCCCATGTGCATCAGGTTCACCTGTTTTATCTGGCGCGCCTGCTCGACCTTGATTTCGCGCCCGGCATCGAAAGCCTGGAAGTTGCCCTGTTTGCTGAAAAAGACATTCCGTGGGATGACCTGGCCTTCCCCACCATCCGCACGACGCTTGAACTATTTTTCGCCGATCGGGTCAAAGTAAGGGAAACCGGCGAGCCATACGGCTTCCACTCGCACGACATCGTGCGTCCGATGCTGGCGCCACACGAATCTGCACCCGCCCCTGCACCCGTATCCTCACAGCAAGCAGAATGATTCCGTGGCTGGAAACAAACACGCCGTTTCCCGACGTCTCGGAAGCGCTGACGAGCGACGCGCCCGGCTTGCTGGCAGCCGGGGCCGACCTGTCGCCCGCGCGCCTGTTGCTGGCCTACCAGAACGGCATCTTCCCGTGGTTTTCCGAAGGTCAGCCAATTTTGTGGTGGAGCACCGACCCGCGCATGGTGCTCATGACAGAGAATTTGCGCATCAGCGCCAGCCTTGGAAAAACGCTGCGCAAAGTCGAGCGTAGCCGCGCGGAAGGTGGTCGCTGGCAAGTCCGGTTCGATACGGCGTTCGAGGACGTCATGCGCGCGTGCGCTGCGCCGCGCCGCGACGGCCCGGGCACATGGATCTCGGACGATATCATTGCCGGCTACACCGGACTCCACCGGCAAGGGTATGCGCACTCGTCCGAAGTCTGGCTCGATGGCGAACTGGTGGGCGGGGCGTATGGCGTGGGCATCGGCACCATGTTCTGTGGCGAGTCGATGTTCGCGCGCGTCACCGACGCGTCCAAAATTGCACTGGCCTATATGGTGGCGTTTTTGCACAGCCGTGGCGTGCGCATGATCGATTGCCAGCAGGAGACCGGGCACCTGGGCTCGCTGGGTGCAGCCCCTATCGGACGCGCCCAGTTCCTGGCGCATCTGCGCCATGCGGTAGCGCAGCCGTCGATCGGACCGTGGCAGCCGGTGGCGCCCTTTACGACACAGGATTGAACGGTGCGTACATTGTGCCGACTTTGGCTACAATAGCTGCAACCATGTCGTCTCGAGAGCTATCGCATGACGCACTTAAATGACCTGCCTTTCGCTACCTTGCAGTTTTACACCACGGCGCCCTACCCGTGCAGCTATCTTGACGCGCGCCAGGCACGCTCGCAGGTTGCCACGCCCTCGCACCTGATCAACTCCGACGTTTATTCCGAACTGGTCAAAAGCGGCTTCCGGCGCAGCGGCATTTTTACGTACCGCCCCTATTGCGACGGCTGCAGCGCCTGCATTCCCGTGCGCGTGCAAAGTGCCGCCTTTGCGCCCAATCGCGGCCAGAAACGCGCATGGCGGCGCCACGCAGCATTGACCGCCACGGTCGCCAACCTGTCATTTTCCGATGAACACTACGCCCTCTACCTGCGCTACCAGACCACGCGCCATGTGGGCGGCGGCATGGATCAGGACAGCCGCGACCAATACGCCCAGTTTCTGCTGCAAAGCCGGGTAAACACGCGCCTGGTAGAATTTCGCGAGCCTGGCGGTGTGCTGCGCATGGTCTCGATCATCGATGTGCTGTCCGATGGCCTGTCGTCGGTCTACACTTTTTTCGATCCCGACGTGGCTGGCGCTTCGTATGGCACGTACAACGTATTGTGGCAAATTGCGCAGGCACGCGAACTGAACCTTGAGTACGTCTATCTGGGTTACTGGATCGCGCAGAGTCCGAAAATGGCCTATAAGACCAATTTTCGCCCGCTGGAAGCGCGTATTGACGGTGGCTGGCGTCTTCTCGAAGTCGATGCCGCGTGACCGACGCTCACCAATACTTACACCTGTTGTTTTTTCGCAAGCATCGGGCAGGGTAGAATACAACCATTATCCTGCTGAAGCGATCCATGTCAGATAAATTCCTGTACCGCCTTGCCCGTCCCGTGCTGTTCTCGTTAGACGCGGAAACAGCCCACAACCTGACGCTGCCTGCCCTGCGCCGCGCCCATCAGCGCGGCATGCTGGCAAGCATCAAGCGGCCCGAATCCGATCCGCGCGTAGTGATGGGCATCACTTTCCCGAATCCGGTGGGCCTCGCTGCCGGCCTCGACAAGGATGGCGCTTACATCGATGCACTGGCGGCACTCGGTTTCGGATCGATTGAAATTGGCACTGTGACACCCCGTGCGCAGACAGGCAACCCGCGTCCGCGCATGTTCCGCGTCCAGAAAGCACGCGGCATCATCAACCGCATGGGTTTCAACAATGGCGGCGTGGATGCTTTTGTTGCCAACGTCCAGGCGTCGAAGTTTTATCAGGAACGCCAGGGCGTGCTGGGTCTGAACATCGGGAAAAACGCCGATACCCCGATCGAGAACGCAGCCGCCGACTACATCGAATGCCTGCGCAAGGTGTACCAGTTTGCCAGTTACGTGACCGTGAATATTTCTTCGCCCAACACGAAAAATTTGCGTCAGCTGCAAGGCGCGTCCGAACTCGACGCCCTGCTGGCCCAGTTAAAAGCGGAGCAACTGCGCCTCGCCGATGAGCACGGCAAATACGTACCGCTGGCGTTAAAAATTGCACCGGATGTCGATGGCGACCAGATCCGCAATATTGCCAGCGCGCTGCTGCGCCACAAGATAGACGGTGTCATCGCGACGAATACCACCTTGAACCGGCGCGAAGTCGAAGGCATGCGTCACAGCACCGAAGCGGGTGGCCTGTCCGGCCAACCGGTATTCGAGCTGTCGAACATCGTTATCCGCGCCCTGAAAACCGAGCTGGGCGACGAGGTGCCGATCATCGGCGTGGGCGGCATCATGCGCGGCGCCGATGCCACCGTCAAAATCCGCCAGGGGGCAAAACTGATTCAACTGTACAGTGGGCTGGTCTACCGCGGCCCGTCACTGGTCCGTGAATGTGCAAAGGCACTGAAAGCGCCAGTTCTGGCGTAAAACGCGTATGAAAAAGAATGTGCTCGGCGCCAGCGGCGTGTCAGTAAGCAATGTGTGCCTCGGCACCATGACCTTTGGCGAACAAAACACGGAAGCCGAGGCCCACAGCCAGCTCGATTACGCTCTCGAGCGCGGTATCAATTTCATCGATACGGCGGAAATGTATCCGGTGCCGGGAAAAGCCGACACGCAAGGCGCCACCGAGCGATTCGTCGGTAGCTGGCTTAAAAAAAGTGGCAAACGCGGCGACATTGTCCTGGCTTCGAAAATTGCCGGGCCAAATCCGGAGATGCCGTGGATCCGCGGCGCCGCGCACAACCTCGATGCGGCAAATATCCGCGCTGCGGTCGATGCCAGTCTGCAGCGCCTGCACACCGATTACCTCGACCTTTACCAGATTCACTGGCCCAGCCGCAACCTGCCTATCTTCGGCGCAAACAGTTTCAATCCGGAAGCCGAACGGCCGCACGTCGCCATTGCGGAAACATTGGCAGCGCTGGGCGAGATGGTGAAGGCCGGCAAAATCCGCCACGTCGGCGTATCGAACGAAAGCGCCTGGGGCGTGGCCGAATATGTCAAACAAGCCGACATCCACAGCCTGCCGCGCATTGCCACCATCCAGAATCTGTACAACCTGACCGCGCGGGCATTCGAAACCAGCCTGATGGACGAGGCATGCTTCCGCGAAAACGTGGGCTTGCTGGCCTACAGCCCACTGGCGTTCGGTCAATTGACTGCCAAGTATGTCGACAATCCACAGGCAGTCGGCCGTCTGACGATTTATCCACCCACGTGGAGTCCGCGTTACCTGCGTCCGGCGGTGCTGGACGCTACCCGGGAATATGCGGCACTGGCACGCGCAAATGGCATGACGCCCACCACATTGGCGCTGGCGTGGTGTTATTCACGCTGGTTCGTGGCATCCACCATCATCGGCGCGACAAACCTGACACAGTTGAAGGAAAACATCGATGCCGCCGAGGTGACCTTGTCGCCTGAGGTCATCGATGCGGTGAACGCGATTCACGCGCGCTATACCAATCCTGGGCAATAGTTTCTAGTCGTCGACGTTGACGCGCAGCGCTTGTTCCACATCGCTGCGCTTGACGCCTGGCGCGAAACTTTCGATGAAGTGGTACGCATATGCGCGCAGGAATGCCCCGCGGCGGACAGCAAGGCGCGTGACGTTGGGCGCGAACAGGTGCGACGCTTCCACTGCGCGCATGCCGCGATCGCGCCCATGGTCGAACGCCATCGAGGCGACGATCCCCACACCCATTCCCAGCGCCACATATTGCTTGATGACGTCTGAATCCATGGCGGTCAGCATGATGTCGGGCTCGAGGCCGGCCCTGGCAAACGCATCGTCAATGTGGCCGCGGCCGGTAAAGCCAATGTCGTAAGTAATCAACGGATACTGGGCAAGATGTTCCAGCGTGATCGGCCCTACCGACAATAAAGGATGGCCATCCGGCACCACCACCACGTGGCTCCAGCGGTAGCACTGGAACGACACCAGATCCGGGAACGCCGACAAACCCTCGGTGGCGATGCCAATGTCTGCCTTGCCGGATAACACCCATTCAGCGATATGTTCGGGCGCACTTTGTTGCAACGCAATGCGCACGCCCGGGAAAGCAGCGCGGAACGACTGCACCACTTGCGGCAGTGCGTAACGGGCTTGCGTGTGGGTGACGGCAATGGTGAGCGTGCCCACGTCCTGGTCAGCGTATTCCTGGCTGGCCTGTTGCAGGTTTTCCGCTTCCACCAGCAGCCGGTCGATGATTTTTAGGATGCCCTTGCCGGGGCCGGTCATGCCCGTGAGGCGCTTGCCGTTGCGCTCGAAGATGATGACGCCGAGTTCATCTTCCAGTTCCCGGATCTGACGGCTGACCCCTGGCTGCGATGTAAATAAGGCGCTGGCCACTTCGGTCAGATTGTAGCCGCGGCGCGCGGTTTCGCGGACGGAGCGCAATTGCTGGAAATTCATATATTTGCTCCCGCATCGACGAACTCGTTGACGAACACCTGCATCTTGCGCGGACGCACCACCAGGGTATCGCCCTCCAGCAGGCCCAGATCACGGAAGCGCTCGTTTGCCATCACCGCTTCGATCAGTTCAGCGTTGTCGCTGCGTTCCAGATCCAGTTGCGCCAGCGGACCAATGGCATGGGCGCGACGCAATTTCACAACGACCCCTTCCGCGCCCGGCACGTAACGCTCGACATCGAGGTCATGCGGACGGACATACCCGATGCCGGCACCGTTTTGCACGGCCGCGTGTTGCGGCGCGTCGAACTGGACGTCGCCGGTATTCAGCACGCCCTCATGGACGCGGCCGTGGAAAATATTCACATTGCCCAGGAAACCGTAGACAAACGGCGACGCCGGATGGTTGTAGACATCGGCCGGCGCGCCGAGTTGTTCCACTCTGCCCTTGTTCATCAGCACCACGCGGTCGGCAACTTCCAGCGCCTCTTCCTGATCGTGGGTGACGAAAATACTGGTCACGTGCAGTTCATCGTGCAGGCGGCGCAACCAGCGCCGGAGTTCCTTGCGCACCTTGGCATCGAGCGCGCCGAACGGCTCGTCGAGCAGCAGCACGCGCGGCTCCACCGCGAGGGCGCGGGCCAGTGCAATCCTTTGACGCTGGCCGCCGGACAATTGCGGTGGATAACGGTCACCCAGCCAATCGAGTTGCACCAGTTCCAGCAACGATTTCACCTTGTCGCGAATTTGCTGCTCGCTCGGCCGCTCCTTGCGCGGGCGCACGCGCAGTCCGAACGCGACGTTTTCAAACACCGTCATGTGCCGAAACAAGGCGTAATGCTGAAACACGAATCCAACCTGGCGCTCGCGCACATTGCGTTGCGACGCATCCTCGCCATCGAGCAACACCTGGCCGCTGTCCGGGTTTTCAAGGCCGGCAATGATGCGCAGCAACGTGGTTTTACCGCAGCCGGACGGGCCCAGCAACGCTGTCAGTTCGCCGTTCGGGAAATTCAGTGAAACATCGTCGAGCGCCGTGAAATTGCCGAATTGTTTGTGGATGTTATTGACTGCAATGGTCATGTCAGTGGCTCCGTGCAATGTGTGATAACTCAGGCGGTGACTGAAGCGGTAAAGGCATCAGGGCAGCTTCGTCGGCAGCGGTTTCGCCAGACTGGTGCAAGCGCCATTCGATCAAGGATTTGATGGCCAGCGTCACCAGGGCCAGCAGCGCCAGCAGTGAGGCAATCGCAAACGCAGCCGTGAAGTTGTATTCGTTGTACAGAATCTCGACCTGCAACGGCATCGTGTTGGTTTCGCCGCGGATATGGCCAGACACCACCGACACCGCCCCGAACTCGCCCATCGCACGCGCATTGCACAGGATCACGCCGTACAGCAGGCCCCACTTGATGTTCGGCAGTGTGACGCGGCGAAAAATCTGCCAGCCCGATGCGCCCAGTACCAGTCCCGCCTCTTCTTCTTCACTGCCCTGCGCCTGCATCAGCGGGATCAGTTCGCGCGCGACAAACGGGAATGTGATGAACACGGTGGCCAGCACGATGCCCGGCACCGCGAACAGGATCTTGATGTCATGTTCCTGCAGCCACGGGCCGATCCAGCCTTGCGTGCCGAACATCAGCACATAAATGAGGCCGGAAATGACTGGCGAGACCGAGAACGGCAAGTCGATCAGCGTCAGCAGGATGCTCTTGCCGCGAAATTCGAATTTGGCAATCGCCCATGCTGCGCAGACGCCGAACACCAGGTTCAGCGGCACCGAAATAACAGCGGCAATCAGCGTCAGCTTGATGGCAGAGATGGCGTCCGGGTCGAGGATGGCGGCGACATAGACGTCCCAGCCTTTTTTCAGCGCTTCGGCGAATACGGCCACCAGCGGGATGAACAGGAACAGCGTCAAGAATGCCAGCGCGATAGTGACCAGCACATATTTGATCCAGCGCGGTTCGAGGGTATTGGTACTCATGCTTTGCCCGCCCGTTTGCGGGTCCAGGCCTGCAACAAATTAATCGTCAGCAACAGCGCGAACGACACCACCAGCATCACCACGGCAATGGCGGTGGCGCCGGCGTAGTCGTATTGCTCAAGCTTGGTGATGATGAACAGTGGCGTAATTTCCGACACCATCGGCATATTGCCTGCGATGAAGATCACAGAACCGTATTCGCCAGTGGCACGTGCAAATGCCAGTGCAAAACCGGTCAGCAACGCGGGCGTCAGGTTAGGGAAAATCACCCGCCAGAATGTTTGCCATGGCGAGGCGCCCAGGCTGGCGGCGGCTTCTTCGAGTTCGCGCTCGGCGTCTTCCAGCACCGGCTGGACGGTGCGCACGACAAATGGCAGCCCGATGAACGTCAGCGCCACCACCACGCCCAGCGGCGTGAAAGCGACCTTGATGCCGACTTTTTCCAGATACTGACCGATCCAGCCGTTGCTCGAATACAGCGCGGTCAGCGTAATGCCGGCCACAGCGGTCGGCAGCGCGAATGGCAAGTCGACCAGTGCATCGATAAACCGTTTGCCGGGAAATTTGTAGCGCACCAGCACCCAGGCCACGATGCCGCCAAACACTACGTTCAGCAGCGCGCCGATCAGCGATGCGCCAAACGTCAGGCGATAGGACGCCATTACCCGCGCCGACGTGACAGCACTCCAGAAAGCCTCCCACGTCATCGTGAAGGTTTTCAGGAATACGGCAGAAAGCGGAATCAGGACGATCAGCGCAAGGTAGAACAGCGTAAAGCCAAGCGTCAGCCCGAAACCGGGCAATACCCGGGTGGGCTTCAAGCTCGGCTTGAGGAAAACATTCATGGCAGCCTTATTACATTTTCTTCTAATAGGCCGGATAATCGCATCAAAACCTCATAACGCAAACGAAGCAGAATTCATTTGCATAGACGTTTTGGCTATTAGCGAATTTATTGAATGAGTTTGTAGGCCACCGTCGTCAGGGTCAGCGCCAGTACGACGCGCAAGAATTTCTCGGGCACCACACGCGCAGCCATTGAACCGAGCGTGATGCCCGGCACGGAGCCGACCAGCAAAGTCAGCAGTAGCATCCAGTCGATCGAACCCAGCCACCAGTGTCCCAGCGCGGCGATCGCTGTCAGCGGCACCGCGTACGCGATATCGGTGCCGGCGACCTCAGCGGGTGTCAGGCGCGGATACAGCATGACCAGTAACGTCGCACCGATGGCGCCGGCACCGATCGACGACACGGTGACCAGCGTGCCGAGCACGACGCCCGAAACGATGGTGGCGGTTGCCAGCGTCCTGCCCTGCAACTGGCGGCCAGGTTTGGCGTGCACCCACGCCAGCATGCGCGTGCGAAAAATCAGTGCAATCACTGTCAGCAGTACCGAACCGGCGATCGAATAGCGGATGAGCTGGCCAATTTCCTGGTTGAGCGCACCGAAGTGCGACAGTGCAAGCGTCGAGACCAGCGCGGCCGGCAGCGCACCGAGACACAAACGGCGCACGATGTGCCACTGGACCGTGCCGTTCAGGCGATGGGTGATGGTGCCCACGCCCTTGGTGATGGACGCGAATGCGAGGTCGGTGCCGACCGCGACAGCGGGGTTGACGCCAAAAAGCAGCGTCAGCAACGGCGTCATCAATGAGCCGCCGCCAACCCCGGTCATCCCGACCAGCAGGCCTACTGCGAAGCCTGCAACTATATATGTGTAAGACATCGCGCATTTCCCTAATCGAGCCCGAGCGTAACCGGGCTGGCGGGGAATGCCAACGACAGCATCGTTATTTGCTTATGCGGAGAGTGAGTTTCGCGTTGAGGCAGGACATACAACCACCCGTCTTCCCCGCGCAGGCGGGGAATGCCAACGACAGCGTCGTTATTTGTTTATGCAGAGAGTGAATTTAGCGTCGAGGCAGGATAGACAACCACCCGTCTTCCCCGCGCAGGCGGGGATCCATAACACTTCAGCCCTGGCC
>JALYUM010000080.1 GCA_030853745.1 Pseudomonadota bacterium
CCGTAAAAACGGCGAAGTGGTTCGGTGAGAACGGCACCGCTGCGCAAAAGCTGGCGTTCGATCTTGCCAACACAAAAAAAGAAGTTGGCGAGCTAACGCCGGAGATGGAAAAACTCATCCGCGCAAAGTATGTCGACAAGAGTGCTGCGTCTGGGATCAAAAAAGAGGCGTCGGCATATGCCTCGCTGATGACATCGATCCAGGCGAAGACGGAAGAAAATCGGCAGGAACTCGCCGTCGGCCATGCCGTCAGTGAGAGCCAGAAGCTGTCCATAAAGCTCGATCAGCAACTTGCGACGGGAAAATCGAAATTGTCTGACGCTCACCAGTCGGCCGCCCGCTCCGCGCTGGCCGAATTGGCGGCGACGGAATTGTCGCTTAAGACGGCAGATGCGCAGCGGGACGTGACCAGCTATATCAAGGACAGCACCGTTGCGCGTGAAGCATCTGTCGCCGCGCTGGCGGTCGAGTCCGCTGCATATGGCCAGAGCGCCGATGCGCGCGCCATTGCGATGGTTGCCATCGAGGCGCAGACGTGGAAAGAGAAAGAGCTCGATAAGCTGCGCGAAGAACACAAGCCAATTTCGGACAGTCTCATCTCACAGCTGGATGCCGAGGTCGCAGCGCGCACGCTTGTTGGTCAGGCGACCATGGGCCAGTCGAAAGCGCTACAGTACGCTGCCCAGCTCGCGGACGAAAACAAAAAGGATACGGCCCAAGCCATTTCGGATCCGCGCGCCCGGGCGACAGCCTTGCTGCAGATCGATGTCGATATCTGGCAAGAGCGAATCCGTCTCGCCGGCGCCGGCACCGCGGCGCAAAAGATCCTCCAGGCCGAATACGATACCTGGTACGCCAATCGCCTGAAGGCCGTAAGCGTTAGCGTGGACCTCACCCAGGCGACGCAACTGCTGGACATCATGGCCGCGCTGGATGACGCCGCGAAGTCCGCGGCTGAAGGCATGGCCAATTCGTTCGGCCAGGTCGGTACAGCGATCGGTGGACTCACTACCACGCTGACCGGTTATGGACGCACACAGGCTGCAATCGCCGCGCAACTGGCGGCAGCGACGAAAGACTCCGGCGGCGACACCGGGAAAATTGCGCGCGCCAATGCAGTCGCAGCGCAGCAGTCCGCGCAGGCGCAGATGAAATCGTACGGCGACATGGCCGGCGCCGCGAAGGGCTTTTTCAAAACCAATTCCGCTGGCTATCGTGCGATGGAAGGTGTGGAAAAAACGTATCGCGCCTTTGAAATGGCTATGGCCATCAAAAACATGATCGCCAAGAGTGGTCTGCTCGAAGCGTTCACTGGCCTGTTCGTGGCAGGTAAGGCAACTGAGACTGCCGCGACCGTGGCCAGCGTGGCGCCAGACATAGCGGCATCCATGGCCAAAGGTACCGCTGCGGCTGCTGCAGGAGTGGCTGGACAAGCGGCTGGCGACCCGTACACCGCATGGGCGCGCATGGCTGCAATGGCTGCTGCAATGGCCGCGCTGGGCTTTGCTGTTTCCGGTGGAAATTCTGGAGGAGGCGGTGCCACGGCGGCCGAAGTCCAGAAATCGCAGGGCACCGGTTCTGTGTTCGGCGACAGTAGCGCCAAGTCCAACTCCATCGCGCGCGGCATCGAGCTGTCCGCATCGAACTCGAATATCCAACTTGATTACACATCTGGCATGTTGGCGGCGCTGAAAAGCATCGACGCTTCCATGTCCGGACTAACTAATTTGGTGGTAGGCGCGGGCGGTGTGACTGATGGCAGAAACCTGGGCATTCAGACTGGTACGATCGCCGGCGCCAGTAGCGCCGCATCTGCAGTGGGCACCATTGTTGGCGGCGTTCTACTTGGCATCGGCGGTGCATGGCTAGGCAATAAGCTCGCATCCTTGTGGGGCAAGACCACGCAGAACATCGTCGACAGCGGCTTGCAGTTGGGTGGCAGCGTCAGCGATCTTCAAAGCGGCAAGGGCTTCCAGCAATACGCCAGCGTGGACACCACGAAGTCGAGCTGGTTCGGCCTGTCGAAAAACACAAGCAATTCGGTCAAGACTGCCGGGCTCGATGATTCCCTTTCGTCGCAGTTCGGCCTGATCTTTCAGGACTTGGAAGTGGCGCTCGACACAGCTGCTGGTGGACTCGGCGTCCGTGAGGAAGAAGTCACAAAGGCGCTGCAGAATTTGGTAATCGCGCCGACGAAAGTGTCGCTGAAAGACCTGAAGGGTGACGAGCTCACCGCAGCGATTAACGGCGTCATCTCGAAAACCATGGACGGCATGGCCGCCGCAGCATTTCCGGGCCTTGATCGTTTCCGCAAAGTGGGCGAGGGTTACGCTGAAACCGTCATGCGCCTGGCCACCGATTCGGCAAAGCTGGACGGTATCCTTGGCGGCATCGGAGGATCATTCGGCGCGACTGGCATCGCGAGCCTCGACGCACGCGAGAGCCTTATCTCCATGGCTGGCGGGATTGACGAGTTGGCCAGTAAGACCAAAGACTTCGCAGGAAATTATCTCTCGCAAGCCGAGCAACTGGCACCGGTTCAGCAGTATCTGACGGAACGAATGACAGCGATGGGTTTGGCTGCCGTGCAGACGCGCGACGACTTCAAAAAAGTCGTTCTCGGGCTGGTCGAATCAGGCGCCTTGGCCACAGCTGCTGGCGCACAGCAATATACGGATTTGATGGAGCTGCAAGAAGCATTCGCCAAGACGCACGCAGCAACGGTCGATCTGACCATGTCCGAGCAAGCCATCGCTGATCAGCGTAAGGATCTGCAGACGAAATACAACGAATTAACCAAGACCACGGCGCAGCTGCACGCCGATGAGCGCGCGGGTATTCCGGCTGTAAATCTGGCGCTGTACGACCAGGTGTACGCGATGGGGCAACTGAAGGATGCGGCCAAAACTGCAGCGGCCGCGCTGGAAACGACCGTGGATGGGCTCAAGGCGACGAAAGCAAGCTCTATCGCGTACCGCGATTCGCTGGCGACCGGCACGCTGTCGACGCTGACGCCGATGCAGAAGTACCTGGAAACGCAACGTCAGTACACGGAAGGTATCGCCAAGGCGATGGCCAACCCTGCTGACTCGGCAGCCCAGTCAGCGGCCCAGACTGCAGCGACGAACTTCCTGACGGCCAGCCAGGTGATTAACGCCAGCAGCGCGGCATACGTTGCCGATCGCTCGAAAGTAATCGGTGATATGACATCACTGTCCGATATCGCCGGCACCCAGCTGACCGAGGCACAGAAACAACTAGCAGCAGCGAATGACCAGGTCAACGGCATCAATACGCTCAACACTACCGCTCTGGGTATCCAGCAGGCCATCGTCGACCTCGGCAGCGGCGGCAGTTTCGTCTCGCCCGTCGCGCAGTCCACTTTGGTCACCTCCAGTGCGGATAGCGACGCGTCCATTACCCAGGAGATCAAACGTCTCTACACCCGCATCGATGACCTGGTGAAAGTCACAGAGGGGCGTCGCAAGGATGCACAGGAACAGGCCGATGATCTGGCCGAGGTCGTGGAAGAAACCGCAGCGACCGTCGCTGACGGGCTGTCCACTGCAGTGAAAGACGCTAACTGGCGCGCCAACAACCCAGCCAGCCGCACATCAGGTTAAAGGAGCCTTTGTTGAAACACATCACGATGACGACATTCATTTCCACGATGCGCGTGTATAGCGCAGCCGATGGATACGCCAATCGAATTCCGTATGAAGCAATTTTGACAGTGGCGCATTTGAGCGACTCGCATGTTTATCTCTGTGCGGCTGTTGGCTCGATCAATAAACGCACTTGGGATGCGGCAATGGCGCAGCTCTCCGCCCAGGGCGTCAAAACTATTCAATACGAACGACATGGACGGATGAAGACATTCAGCCTTCAAAAAGAAATCTAATTCATTCAGCAACTGATAACGGAAATTCATGGATCATTTCAACGCAGTAAAAGCTACTGTCACCTCGGGCGGTTCGGGAAACGTAACAGTCTCGACAACGGGAATAGGCAAGGGGCGCCCATTGAGTACGCTACCGATTGGCTGGACCGGTGGGCTGCGTTTCGACGACCCGAACGGTGTCGATTGGGAATTGTCGATATGTACGATGCTGAGCGCAACAATTCTTTCTCGCGATACCTTGCTGTGCGGATCGAACGGCACTAGTAAGGTTAATTTGGCGGCCGGCTCAACTGTCGTTCAACTCGTGGTGGCCGAGCAATTAAATGCATTTCGGCCAGTATCCAGTATTCCATTTTCAACCTCGGTGCCCTTATCGTCGCTCCGTGAAACTTACATGAATCAGTTTGTCGTAGGCGGGCCGCTGACCTTCACGCCGGCGGCGGCCGCTGTACGCGGCGCCCTGGTATGGGTACGGCTGGTCGCTGACGGCACAAACACCCCGAATCTGTCGGCATTCAAGGAATCGACAACTTCGAGCGGATACGACAATCGCGCCGGCATCCTGAATATTATTCAATTCATTCATGACGGTTACGACGCCCTGTACAGCGTCTCGGGCATCGTAGGAGCGACCGCCGTCGACCTGACGCCGCCGAGCTCGGCAAGTGCTCTCGTCGCTAATGGCTCGCCGTCCGTCGTGGCCGTGACCGCTTCGGAAAACCTGGACGCCGGATACCTGCCGGCCGCCGCCTCATTCGTGGTTGGCGGGCATACGGTAACGAGTGTCGTTATCTCCGGCTCGACGATTTACCTCACCTGTTCAACGGCTTTCGTCAACGGCGAGGCGGCCCGTGCGGTCGCGTACACGCAACCCGGGGCCAACGGCGTGCGCGACCTGGCCGGCAATCTTATGGGCTCTTTTTCGGCCATGAGCATTACGAACAACGTCGGCGTTGTCCAGTCGGCACCGTCGCAAATGGTCGCTCCGGTCGCCTCGGCTAACGCCGGCTCGGCGTCGATTATCCTCTCGGCCCCGAACGCCAACAACGCCGCCATTACCGGCTACACGGTCACGTCGAGCCCCGCCGGCGGCGTCGACTCGGCCGCGGGTACGACCGCCCTCACGCGCACGATTGCGGGCCTCACGGGCGGCGTGTCTTACACGTTCACCGCGACCGCAACGAATGGCATCGGCACGTCTCCTGCATCCCCTTCGTCGAATTCCGTTGTACCAACCGCAGTAACAACCCTGCGCCTCGGCGGCTTGGTCAACGTGACAGAAAGTGGCAGCGCCGCGGACTACACGTACACCGCCCCGGACGTTTTCTATACCACCACTTCGGCAGGTCCGGGGGGCATGGTAAGCAAACTGTTCGGCGCCGGCGACGCAAGGGTCTCGCTCGTTCTAAGTGCGTTCGGGTCACCCGCCGTCAGCGGCCCTATCCTCGGCTTGATCGCGGGGTCGTCCCTTACCCCGTACCCCGGCGTTCAGATTGGCTTGTACGCGCAATACGATTCTGTCGACGGCTCGAACCCGCGAAAGTATCTCGTGATTCTCAACGGGACGACCGCACCGGCCACGGGTAACGGTGCGGCGCTCTTGCCGGCCGCGGGCGACATTATGCAATTACGCCGCACTGGGACGACGCTGTACCTCGAGGTCGCGCGCGCGGCGAGCCCGTCGAGTTTTACAGTTATTCATACTGTTTCAGGTTTCAGCACCTCGACGTTCTACATCGGCGCTTTTGTCGCGAAGTCAAACGCGTTCCACGGAATCACCGGCGACAACCTGGTCGACGCGCCCATCGCACCGGCAGGAAGCCCGCGCCTCGCGAGCCTGGTATCCGTGGCTGAGAGCGGGACGACAGCCTTTACCTATACGGGGACCGACGCCCTACACTACGCCGCGGACACGCCGGGGCCGGGCGGCATTCTGGTCCAGGCGTTCCAAGACGATGTAGACGGTTCGTTCTCGTTCGCCAGCGCCACTATCCAGGGCGTCTACAACGAGACAATTCTCGGCGTGCTGCCGGGCTCGTCCCTAGTCGGCTTCGCGCACTTGCCGTACTCGCTGTACACGCAAACAACGACGAACCCGGCGCAGTACAAAGCGATCTCGAACGGCTCAATTGCCGTGCCGAATACCGCGGCGCTGCAATGGGCGGCTGGCGATATCCAGCGCGTGCGCCGCACCGGCTCGACCCTGTATTTTGAGGTTGCCCGCGCGGGCAACCCCACGAGCTTTACCGTACTGCAGGTCTATGCCGGCGTGAGTACCGGCGTGTTGCACATTCAGCTGATGATAAGTGGCACCGCAAACGCAAGTGCCCTCACGCTTTCGGGACTCGCATAATGGGCCTGATCCTCGGAGGTTCGCCCCTGGTTCGATACCTGGCCGGAAAGGTCAATATCGTTTTCCACGGTAATAGCCTGATCTACGGCCAGTCGGGCGCCACCGTGCCTACCGGCGCCATGCCGTACCAGGTGCAACGCCTGCCCCCCGTGAACGATCAAATTACGTGCATCAACAAAGGCGTGAACGGTCAAAGCTGGGCGGGCATGCGCAACACCGGCAACCAGGTCGACGCCCTGTTCGACTCGACGAAAATAAACGTCCTGGTTGTCATGGAAGGGCACAACTCGACCATGGGCGAGGGCAAGTCGCCGGCGCAGGCAATCGCTGACGCAACCGCATACATGGCCGATCGCCTGGCCACGCATCCCGAATGGTTGATCCTGGTCGCCGACACGCAACCGGCCTACTATCAAAGCTGGGACGACAATACCGCGGCCTCGAAAAATTCGATTCTGCTGGCGTATAACACGCTGCTGAAAAACCAATACCGGGCCATGGGCGCAAAGGTCCTGATCGAGACGCGCCTTGCGGGTAGCCCCTTCGCATTTGCCAGTTATACAAAGGCGACATTCCAGGCGGCCAAGATCGGCGGGCAAAGCATCTTTTCCCCAAACGACCGAGAGGGTGGTGCACCTGACGGCCAGTTCGTCGGGCAACTGCAATGGGTCCACTACAGCGATATTGGAAACGGAGCTTTGGCTCAGATTTTCGCGTCGGGGTTACGACGTCTGCCGCGCAAATGACAACTTCAAATTACCACTGCTTGTCCCACCAATCCTCGTATTCCTTACCTGACTGTGGCTTGCTGAAATCCATCTCACCCGAGGAAAATACTCTTGGCGTGCTCATGTACTTCCAAAAGCGCTTAATGGAACTGGTAATAGCGTTACACATATTTTCAATCAGTAGTTTGGTTCCTTGCAAATGTAACATCTTTTCCTGCAGAGCCGTTAATTGCTGGGTTAGGCGGAGTAACTGATGACTGGATTTTATGCAACCGGCGAAGTCGCGACTGGTTCGGTTATCGACGCAAGCACCACGCCACCAGCTGGCGACAATGAAAACCCGATCCTTTCTGCGCCAACGGTCACTGGAACGAGCAGCGGCGCCGTTACGGGCTCGATAAATACGAATGAAGGCACCGGCACCCTGTTTTTCGTAGCGGCGGGCGCTATGCCCACGGCCACGGCGATCAAGGCAAGAGGATCGCAGCTGGTGATCAGCGCCGGTGCGCAGACCGTCTCAATAAGTAACCTGGCCGCAGGCACGTATCAGCTATATTTCCTTCACCGTGACGCAGCAGGTAACGATTCGGACATTGCCACCACCGGCAGCTTCGACGTTGTCGTTCTGCCGCCGCTCGGACAGGTTGTAACGGATGCCGAGTTCGCCGCGTGGTGGGAGACGGACGACGCGATCGTTAATATTCTCTTCGAGGTATGGCCACTGGTCGACCACGTGCCGACCTTACTTCGCTGGTCGACCCTGGGCTATATGTCGCCAGGCACCGCCAATCCGATTTTTTACGAGCCTGGCATGTCGTTTGATGTCATGCCGACTGAATCCCTGCCACTGGATGGTGGAGCGTCAATATCGGCTGGAAATCTCGAAATAGAAAACCTCGACCGCAGTCGTGAGTACTTGAAACGGTACGTCTGGAAGAATCGTCCATTTATCGCCCGCGTTGGCGATCTGCGTTGGGGCCCAGCTGACTACCGGATTATCCGGGTGGGACAGACTGACAGCCTTGTGCCGAAAGACGACCACACGCTGGCCTTGCATCTGCGCGATATGACCGAACGCCTGAATGCGCCGCTTTCTGAACACAAGCTTGGCGGCGATGGCCCAAATCAGGACGCGCTGTATCCGCTCGCCTTTGGGGAGTG